>NZ_JAPEPZ010000004.1 GCF_026339875.1 Streptomyces sp. NBC_01571 | reverse complement strand
CCTCCGAAGCCGAATACTCGCTCCGCTCGTTTCGCGCGTCCCCGCGCGAATTGCCCCCGCCTCCGGCGGATTGCGTTTATGAATTAGCCCTCCGGGCGAATTCATAAACGTGCGTGCCTCCGGCACGAAATGCGTTGTGAAGGTGGGGGGTTGAGGTTTCCGGTATGGGTTTTGAGGGGGTGTCAGGCCGGTTTATGGGTGCCGGGGGCGGGAGGGGCTCTCCGGGCACCTCCCGGTGGGGTGGCTGGGATTCTCCGAATTCCCAGCCATCGAGGAAGAAATGAATTCACGGAATTCCGTGGGACCATTAAATCACGGAATTCCGGGGAAGGTTGAGCCCTCCGGGCCCAACCCCCGTCAACACGACTCGGCGTGAGGAACCGTCAGGAGCGCGTGAGAGAGGCGGTGATGCCCTCCGGGCACCCACACACCCACCGGCCCGTCAGGCGCCCCTACACGAGCGCCTGACACACCCCCACCCGCACGACACCCCACCACCCCAGACCCCCACCCCGAAGCGACCCCGACCCGTTGCCGCCCGCCCGCCAATCAAGGGCGGGCGCAACGGGACGGGGGAGCTGAGGGGATGTCAGGCCCCCCACCACTCCGAAAACCCCCTCTGTGCAGGCCCGTTCGGCAGGCACGTCAGAGGAGCGACAGCAGCAGGCGCAACAGCCAACGCAGCAACTAACGCAGCAACAAGAGCAACAACGGGGTTCCAATCACACGCCTAAGCATCTATTATTAAGGAGTCGGGGCAAGGCGAGCCCCGGCACCGTCACCAAGCAGGACAACGAAGGGGAAACAGTGGAAATCAAGATCGAGGGCGGCAAGGTCTCGCGCCTCCACGGCGGAATTGATGCCCCCATGACGCCCATTGCCATCCAGGCCCGCACCATTGCAAATCTGCTGCCTCTTGCCTGCCAGCGGATCGGGGCGGACATCGTCCACAACCAGGATTCCCTTTACACCGGGATTCGCTTCAACACGAAGGCGGGACCGGTCGTTCTGGAAATCCCCCGGGCCGGTGGCTCGTACCGTTTGGTTCACGAGTACGACGAGCCGGACAAGAGCGGGAAGACCGGCAAGGTGATTCACCAGATTCCCCAGCTCTACAACCCGAGCGGTATCGCGCTCAACACGTACGAATACCTTCGGACTCGCGGATTCCTCGGATAGTCGCCGCACCCACCGGGGCGCCCGCCATCGGGCGCCCCGGTCCCCGAACACACAGGAATTCACGACAGGGAGAGCGGAAATGGACGAGACCCAAGTAGGGCAGTCAACGGAGAGCGCGCCTCTTTCCGATCAGGAGTTGGACGCAGCGGTTCACGCGCTCAAGGAGTTGGTACGGAGCCGCCGAGACGGTCAGTCGTACCGGGTGCCCGCGCGGCGCTTCGAACTCATCCGACCCTTCTTTCTGCTGGGTTGGGCGATGGGTGTACGGACCGGGGTCACGGGTCCGGCGCTGTACGGCGTACCCGTCGACAGCGGCACCGTCACGGCAGCCTTCACGGAGCTTATGGCCGAAGCCGTATCGGACAGGTTGGCGCTGGAGACCGCGCGCCGTCTGCCGCAGAACAGCCCCGCCCTGTGGCAGAGGGTCAGCTATCACGGCAGCCTCAGTCACTTGCACGGTGACTACTGGGTGGTGGGTATGCACATCACTCGCAGCCGGATTGGCTACCCCGCCGAAGTCCGGTACGACTTGGGCAGGGAGTTGGACGGCGCAGCCGTTCCGGCAGTCACGAGGGTCAGGCATCAGAGCGTAACCGCCTACTCGGAGTTCCACCCGCACTCATAGCCGCAGGTCAGAGGCAGGGTTCACAGCAACCAAGAAGCATCTATTATCAGTGGTGTCGGGGGGCGGTGGCCCCGCCCCCCGAATCCCAAGCAACAGCAACGAAGGGGAACCGCAGCGATGGCACACATGATCGAGAAGTTCAACGACGGCACCGCAGCGTTCGTGTCCGCCCGCGAGAGCGCGTGGCACGGACTCGGGACCGTGACGGCCGGGGCCCTCACCGCCGAAGAGGCCATGGAGAAGGCCTATCTGGCTGACTGGAACGTGCGTCTCCTGGAGCTGGGAGCAACGGAGATCACCGAGGACGGCGCCTCTCGCGTGGAGGTGGCCGACCACTACGCGTCGGTCCGCACCAACCCCAAGACCCACCGCACGGAGACCCTGGGGGTTGTGGGCAGCGACTACCACCCCGTTCAGAACGAGGAACACGCCGAGTTCCTCAACTTGCTCGCCGACGAGTCCGGCGCGCACTTCGAGACGGCGGGATCGCTCAAGAACGGCCGTCAGGTGTTCCTGACCATGAAGATGCCGCAATCCATGGTCATCAACGGGACGGACGCGACGGACCTGTACATTGCGGCGTTCAACAGCCACGACGGATCGGCCGCGTTCCGTATCGTCACCACGCCGATCCGGGTGGTGTGCGCCAACACCCAGCGCGCCGCCATCGCGTGCGCCCGCTCCAGCTTCACCGTGCGGCACACGGCCGGAGCAAAGGCCCGCATTGCGCAGGCCCGTACCGCGCTCGGCCTCACGTTCAAGTACGCCGAGGAGTTCGAGAAGGCCGCACAGCGCATGGTCGAGGCTGAGATGACGCTCGCGGAACTCCGGACCGTCGTCGACGCCATCTGGCCCGTGGCCCCGAACGACAGCAAGCCGAAGCGCACCAACACCGAGCGCCGATGGGGACAGATCAGCTACCTGTTCGAGCAGGCCGACACCCAGGCCGGAATCCGGGGCACCCGGTGGGCCGGATACAACGCGCTCACGGAGTACGTGAACCACGAGGCGCCGACCCGGGGCAAGACCGACGCCGACAAGCGCCGCGCCCGCGCCGAGCGCATCATCACCGGCACCGCCGATGACCTGATGGAGAAGGCTTTCACCCTCACCACGGTCTAGGCGGCACGAACCCCGTGCGGGCCGGGTGCCCCCGACACCCGGCCCGCACGGGCCCCCGCCGCCCAAGCGCGGCGCGCGCCGCCTCCCGACGGAGCGCGGAGCGCGCCGGCCCCTGGCCCCCTGCCGCGTAGCGGCAGCGCACCGCGGCTGCGGAGCAGACCGCGCGCCTAAGAAGCCTCTTGCGGTGACCGGGCGCGGCGCGCGCTGTACCGCCCACCGCCCCACCGCCCTCCCCGCCGGCCTTTTGTTGCTCACCTCTCGCCAAGGAGCGATCCCCCATGCCCGCGCACCCCGGAATCATCCGCCCGGACGATGCCGCCCTGAACGCCGCCATGGAGCGCACTTTGTCCGTGCTGGCCGCCGTGTTCCACGCACTCGGGCCCGGTGAACACACGCTCGATATCGCGTTGCTGCGGACCGACGACCTCCCCCTGTGTCACGGCGTCGAGTTCCCGCCTGGTGCGGACGTCCAGCTCAGCGGCATTCTCGGCGATGACGACTACTACACGCTCGCCGTGTATCTCGTGTTCGCGCTGGAAGGCAGCACCGTCACCGGCGCGACCCTCATAGCCACCACGATCACCGAGCCGTGCCCGCGCGTCTGCGGGTGGGTCGTCCGGGACGGGTGGCTGCACCCCATGGACACCGCATCCCTCGAAGTCGCCCTCATCCCCTGCCCCGGCACCGAAGCCGAGGACCGCGACGTCTACACCGCCCCCACCCTCCCGGAGCCGACCGGCATGGATGAGGAGAGCACCCGTGGCTGACATCCCGCCCGTCGCAGACGACGGTTACTGCACCAACCGGGCCCCGGCCCCCGGCAGTCTCCGCAAGAACAAGTGGGACGACCTGGGAAGGTGGACACCGCGGACTACAAACCGCTACACGGCCGCCTGCCCGTGCGGACAGTCCGGGCTCAGGGTGAGCCTCAACGGGATTCTGATCCATCACCAGCCCCCGCCCGTGGACGGTGCCCGATGACGGATGTACCCGCCGACGTCCCGGCCCGCCAGCCGCTCCCCGGAACGCGGATCATCGCCTACCGCATCCCTGACTGGGGGATCGAAGGCCCCTACCTCCACATGAACGCCGCCGACATCCACGCCCGCTACGAGCAGCACGCGGGCCGTGCAGGCGACTACCCGGCCCGCACCGCGGAGTTCGGCCGCTGGACCAACGGCGAGGGACTGGACCGGTTCCTACGCGGCAACCTCAACTTCTGGCGGTTGAGCGAAGCGACCATGACGGAAGACGGAGTCATCCGCTACCGCCAGACCCGCAACCACTCCAGCGCCACCTTCACCCCCGACCGGGCATCCGGGGTCCTGATCAACCGGCCGGACGAGCAAGTCACCGCGCCCGCCTACCGCGTCACCGGGCCATCCGGCGTCAGCCAGCTATGGCGAGGCAGCGCCGTGCGCGACGCCATCGCGCGATGCCGCCGCAAACCCGTTGTGGGGTGGCCCGCAGGGTGGGCCCACCTCATGCCGGACACCTCCGTCCGGTTCGACCCCGGAGGCTTCCCCTGGAGCACCCCGGAGATCTACACCGCCGAGGTGGCCGACGAGCCCGCCGACTGGGGCCCGCCGTGCGGTGAATGCGCCTACCCGGCATCCGAACACGATCTGTCCCGCCTGTGGCCCCGCTCGCGGGCCGACGGCACCGGCCATACCTGCTGGACCCACGTCCCGCAGGCGTAGCCGCCCACCAGCACCGTGCGCCTTCCCCGACCTCCCCCTGAGAGGAAGGCGCACGGCCCCAGGGCCAGCACGCCACTGGCCGCCCCCGAGTCTCCCCGCGCCCGCCTCTCCCCTTCGTCGGGCGCGGGGAGACCCCAACCATCCATCGCACCACTGCCACCGTCACCGCATCGAGGAGCAGCCATGCGCAGCTACTGACCCCGCCCGCCCCCGTGCGGCCCGCCCAGCGAGCCGGGCCGTGCGGGGCGAGCCCCGCACGGCGTGCGCCGGCGAGCACCAGCTCGCCCGCAACCGCGCCCAGGCGGAAGCCGCTTCCCAGACAGCGCCGGCAGCATCCGGCGCGCCACCGGACGGATGGAGACCACATGCAGCTGCGATGGCTCATGACGCTCGGAGAGCGCAACCGCCCCGACGAGCCCACATACGCCGACTGCCCACCGCCGGGCCAGGCCCGCGCCACCGCCCTGGTCGACGACTGTGGACAGCTCTTTCCCATCCTCCTGCACTGGCGACAGCGCTTCGGCCATGACGTGACCGGCTATGCCGTCCAGGTCGAGGCCGACGACATCGAGCGCCTCCCCCCGCACGTGACCGAGGACTGGGGCCCGGACGGGCTACGGCTCGACACCACGCCGGGCGGATACGTGGTCGTTTCCGACCACCGGGATCACGACGCGCCCCCGCCAACAGCGTTGGCCACCAGGCCAACCGCCCTGCCCTGACCACAGCGCAGGGCGGATGCCCGTAAGTGAGCAGGTCAGAGAGGGGTTTACACCCTCCCCAATTCATCTATTATAGATAGTGCGAGAGGGGGTGATGTCCCCCCGCACCGCCCCCTCTCGCACCCGGGCGGACCGCCTCCCCGCCCCTGCCGCACGTCGCACCCCCGAGTGCGCACGCGGCCAACCCGGCCAGCCCGCCACTGGCCGACGACTGCCGTCCGGCGCCCGCACCCCCCTTCTGCGGGCGCGGGACGGCAGAGCACCCCTCCGCAGCACCCACCGAGCGAGCAGGAGACAGGACCGCATGGACACCACGACGGCACCCGCCAGCGCCCAGCACGCCGCCACCGCTCCCGCCGCAGCCAGCCCCGCCCCGAAGCAGACGGCGGAGGAGGGCGCAGCGGCGGCGATGCCGCGCAATCTCGCCCGCCTCATCCCCCGGGCCGAGGCGACCGGTTGGACCGCCACCGTCGAGACGCAGCCCGGTTTCAACGCCCTGCTGCTCACCGTCCGCACGGGCGCGGGACGGATCGCTCTTCGCTGCGCCTGGAAGGCCAGCGCCCGCGGCTACCGCTGGGCAGGTGCCACGATGACGTGCAACGGCCAGAGGGCCGTTCAGGGCATCGCGTGGGGTGTCCTGCGTGTCCTGGTCGCCGACCCGGAAACCGCCGCCGCCACGGCGCGTGCCCACCTGGCCGCTGCCAAGGAGAAGGCCGCCCAGGCGCCGGACCTCACGGTCCACCGGCACCGGGACGCGTCGCCGGTCACCTCCGAGACCGTCTCAGCGTCCATCGCTGCCACTCCGGCCGGAACCACTCCCGTGCTGCTGAGCCAGTGGACCAAAGCCGCCTGCCCCGTGACCCTGTACCCGTCGACGTTCGTCGGGCGCAACTACGTCGGTGCGGACTGCCTGCTGGTCACCGAGGGCGACCAAGTGGCCCCCGGCAGCGAACCGATCCTGTCGGTACTGCCCGAGAACTACCTCACGTCCAACGCCGCCCACCTTGAGGACCTCACGGCCTACGCGGTGAGTCAGGGGAGCACCCCGGCGGAGGGGGCCGAGTTCGCCCGCTGGGTCATCGCGTCCGAGATATTGACGCTCGGGGTGTTCGACGGCGCGTATGAGATGTGGGAGCGGTCACTGACCTGCACCATGACTGCCACCTCCGCCATCCTGTCGTTCAGCCGCATGGACGGGGCCGGACTGCGGCTGGAGTGCGGATGCTTGCAGCCGCACCGCGGAAGGCCGTGGGAGCGTTTCACGGTCTGGGACGAGGACGGTTGCCACTACCTCAGCTTCGAGGCCATCCCCCTGGACCGGGTCGCCGACCTGATCTCCCGGTTCGGGTACCGGGTCGCGGGTGAGTGGTCCTACCGGCCCGGCGACGTCATATCGCGCGTGCAGGTCGAGCCTGCCAGTCCTGCCGAGCCCCGCACCGCCGTGCCCGACCCGGCGACGGTCGCAGCGTGGGAGACGGACGGGGGCGCGCTGCTCGCCGTCGCGTGATGTCCGCCCCGCCCCTGCCCGCCGCGTACCACTCATGAGACCAGTTCGCCCACACGTCCGGCAGGCGCCGCAGAAGGCGCCCCGCCCATCCTCCAGGAGAGCATCCATGGCCCACGCGTCCGCGCAGCTGATCGGCGACCGTTCACACCAGTGCGACGCCACCGCCACCCACACCCACGACGGGATCCGTGCGTACGTGCTGTGCGACGGGATCGGCTCCAGCGACGAGGTCCAGGCGTGGACCCGCACCGCCGCCCGCCGTATCGCCCGGGCCGCCGCGCGGAGCGGCGGCGCGGACGCCGGCCTGCGCGCCGAGTACGACCGGTACGCCGCCGAGCCCGAGCGCAAGAGTCCGTTCGCGGACCTGCCTAAGGCGTGCGCGGCCGTCGCCGTCGCCGTTCCCGGCGAGCCGCTCACCGTCGCATGGTGCGGCGACGTCCGCGCCTACACCCTCACCCCCGGCGGCATCCAGCGCCTCACCGCCGACCACAACATGCGACGCGTCTTCAACCGCAGTCGCAACGTGGTGACGTCCTACCTGGGAGCCACCGAGTCCGACGACGAGCGCAGGCAGCAGTACAATCACGCGGCGATCGAGTCCGCCACCGCCCCCGCGGACTCCTACCGCCTGCTGCTCGCCAGTGACGGCGCGTACGAGCCCCTGGAGGACTCCGGCCGCAACTTCGAGCACTACCTGAGGGGGAACCCCAGGGACGCCTCCAGGACGTTCGTAGGCGCCGCCCTGCTCGGAGCGAGCTACGCCGACAACGCCTCCGTGCTGGTCGCCGATCTCGGCCCCAAGTTCCGGTAGGGGTAACCGGCGCTGCGGGAAGGGTGCGCGCAGGTCAAGGGCGGGCTTACACCCACTCTGATTAATCTATTATGGATAGTGCGAGAGGGGGGCGGCGGCTGCCACCCCCCTCCCCCGCCCCCTCTCGCACCGGAACCCGACATCCCGCCAAGACCGCGCCGTGCGCGACCAGGAGGACGCAGTGCCCGACGGACGCTCCTTCTTCGTCATCGGACAGCGGCCCGGACCCGACCTCACGGTCTGGCAGGTCCAAGCAGCACCCGAGAAACCGGAAGAGCCGGACGACGCCTGCGAGGAGATCCGCCGGGACTCCCGCGACGAAGGCGGCAGCGTCGAGATCGTCTACGCGGCCAGCGCCGAGGAGGCCGCACGACGCGAGGCGGCGGAGACGGGCGAGCAGATCAGCCAGGACCTGAAACGGCAGCGCGAACGGCGTACCACCGCAGCCCGCCGCGCCCGCAGGAAGGTCCTGTACCGCCGCACGTAGCGCGCCGCAGCTGCCAGCAGTACCCGACCGCCGGACGAAGGAGCACGACACCGTGGCCACGTTCGCCCACATCACCCCCGCGCGCTGCACCCAGCTGGGCAGCGCCCTCAGCGCCGCCGGCCTCACCTGGCAGGACAACGGCAACCAGGACCGCCCCGAGCTGCTCACCTACACCGTCACCGACCCGCACGGCCGCCGCTGGACCATCGACCCTGCCACCAGCAACCAGATCACTCCCTCACGCCCGGCAAGCCTGTGGCAGGCCGCCTGCACCGACCCGTTCCACCGCAGCGACGTCCTGTCAGCACGCATGGCGGCCGCGTACATCCGCGACGCCCCCGCTGCCGAGTAGGCAGCGCGCCCGCCCAGCGGCGTGCAGGGGGCTAGACGTCGCAGTTCAGAGGGGGGTTCACACCTATCCAGATCCATCTATTATGGAGATAGAAGGAAGGGCCGCCGCTCCGTGCGGCCCCCGGCCAGACCCAGGAGACGCCGTGCTGGAATCGCTGCTGCGCATCCTCATCCCTCCCCTGATCCGCTTGACCGCCCGCCCGCTTCCCACGGGCGCGCCCCCCATGCCGCCCACGGCCCGAGACGCTTTCGGCCCCGACCTCACGAAGGATCAGGCCGTCACCTACAACCGGGGCCGCGTGGCCACCGCCACGGCCCTTGCCCTCTACCGCAGCGACAAGCGGCTCGACGGGCTGAGCGACGACGAACTCGACGCCGCCGTGCGCGCCTTGAAGTTCCCCTACTCCCGCCCCAGCGACGAGACCCGTGCCGCCGTCCGCGCTGCCCTCGGCGTGCTGGAAGCAGACCCCACCATCGCCGTCATCTGACCCGCAGACCGCCCGGCAGCAGGACAGCGACCGCGCCACGGCGCATCGACTCGCTTCCTGCCGCCGGGCCCGGCACCACCGAGCAGACCGACGTGCGCAACCACACGCCACATGAACCGGAGGGACCCCGTGATCGCGACGACCGCCCCCACGCTCACGACCGACGACGTCACGGTCACGACAGACCACGCGGGCCGCCTGTACGCCGTCATCCCCGATGACGTCGCCCGCCCGCTGGCCCTCGCCGCACTCAAGGGCATCGACCCCGAGGCGCGCGGCAGTTTCTTCGAGTCCGACCCGCACCCGGCAGACTCCTGGGCCGCCACTACCGTCCGCACCATCTTCGAGGCCCTGCTCGCCTCTCCCGTAGCCCGCGAGGACGTCCACGCCTGGGGCCTTGGCCAGTACCGGAAGTTCGACGGCGGCACCTTCTACGGGTTCATCGTCGGGGAGAGCGGATGGGACCCCGACACCCGCCAGTGGCGGGAGTACAGGCACACCGGCGACCTTCGCGTCCGGGGTTGCGCGTCCATCGCGCCCTCATGCCGCCGCGCCCGCGCCGGAATCTGCACCTTCTGACCTCCCTGCCGCCAACGTCCGCCCGTGCGCAGGCTGGTCGGCCGTCAACCCAGCCGCGCCCAGCCCCTACTCCGCAGGAGAACCGCATGAGCGCGACCCCGAACAGCCAGCCCCGCCCGTGGCTCCCCTCCGTGGACTTCCAGGAGCCGTGCGAGTCCTGCCACGCCCCCGCCGGGCAGTACTGCCGACCGCACTGCGACAGCGGATACACCGCCCAAGACGCACAACGGGACGCCGAACGCCGCGAGGAGCGCAGCCCCGGCGCCCCGCCCACCGCCTGAGTTTGAACCGTCCACGGTGCGCCGGTCCCGCCGGCGCCTCACTCGTGGATCGGACCACCCCCGCCGCACTGGCGTCCCTCGCCCGCGACGTCGCCGAGCTCCTCCCGGCCGCGCGGGCCCAGCCCGGCGACGGCCCGGACCGCCAGTCGAGACAGCGCACCTCGTGGCGCTCGCCGAGCTGCGCAAGCACACCGCCCCCTGACCCGGCCGGGCAGGGAAAACACCCCGCCGCCCGCCGTACCCAAGGAGAGACCGTGTTCCCCGAGCCCGAGCCCAGCGAGCACCTCCACCTGGACCCGCACCCCAGCTGTATCTGCACCCCGCTCCCGTGCCGTGGCTACGTGCTTTCTCCGGGTTGCCCCGCGCACGGAATGCTCTCCGGTCGCACGTTCACCTGGCACTCCGCCCAGGTGTGTCCCGCCCGCACCTGAGCTGCGCCCGAAAGGTCCCCGTCGTGTCCGACCTCATGCCCCTGCTCGCCGCCGCGGATCTGTCCGGACTCGCCGACCGCGAAGGCACCTGGTTCGCCACCGGCCGCGGGCGTGTTGTCGTCCGCCGCTACGCCCAGCACAGCGACTTCATCCGGGCCGCCGTACGGTCCGGCACCGGCCGGGACCGCGCCGCCCTGCTCACCTTCCACCCCGACGCCTACCCACTCGCCCCGACGTGGCTGGCCGCCATCGCCCAGGCCGCCCCGGAATCGGCCGACTACCGCCACCCGTCTGTGCCTACGGGGTCGGTGCGGCTGCTTGCGGAGATGACGCCCGACCACCGCCTCGGCATCCCGCGCCTGCGGGACGGATCGGTCGGCTGGAGCATCCCCGGCGCCGCCGCCCGCGTCTGGCCCACCGGCCGCCTCGAGCTGCGCAGCACCACCGGCCCCGTCTTGGCCGGACAGCTGGAAGGTTCGCAGTGGGACCAGTTCCAGGTGGCCGCCGTGGCGGATGCCGGCTTGCGCCTGCTGTGCGCGCCCGAGGCTCAGCACATGACCCGCACCGGCGAGCCGAGCGGCTGGTCACGTCCCTACGACCGCCCCGGAAACACCGGCAACGGCCGCGAACGCAAGGGCAACCAGCTGTACGACGGCTCCACCACGTCGTCGTGCTCCTGCGGCTGGACCACGACCTCACCCTCCCAACTCGGCGCCCGCGCGATGGCCGAGCGGCACCGGCTCGACGCCACCGGCCAGCCGCCCACAGCCGACCGACCGCCGCACGCGTAACCGGCGGCCTGCACCGCCCCCGGGCGCCCGCCGCACCCGCCCACCGCCGCGCCCACCAGGCGCCGAGGCCCATCCGTCGTGTCTGCGTACGTCCGAGGGGAGTCCGTCATGCATGCGTGGAGGGTCATCAGCCCCGATGATCCGCTGGTTGCCGAACTGCGCGCCGAGTTCACCGTGTGCCGGAGCCGCGACTGCACGGTCAGCCGCGCGCCCTGGGTCGACGTCGACCCCGGCGAGGCGTGGGCGGCCTGCCATGACCCCGCAGGGTGGAGCGGCTCGATCTCCCTGTCGGCCGACTGGGACCGCGTCCGCATCACCCCCCAGGCCCCGGAGTTCCACGGCACCAAGTGGGAGCTGCGCCGCACGCCCGTCACCGTGCTGGTCCTGTCCGCGTGGATCGGAGAGGACGGCAGCGTCACCGAACGGCCCGAGACCAGCCGGGAGGCCGCATGGACCGAGGGCTTCCCCGGCGACTGGGACCGGCACGTCCAGCGCGCCGCCCAGTGGATCACCAGCGTCCCCGACCCGAAGGACCCGTTCAACTACACCCAGACCTACCGGTTCCGGGAGGCCTCCGACCGGGCGGTCAGCCGCCTGAAACGGTGGGCGTACCGGCAACTCGCCACGGCCGGGGTCCCGTTGCAGTGGGATGTGCAGGACCACCGCATCAGCCTCACCCAGGGCCGCTACCGCACCCGCGTCGTGCTGACCGGGTCCGACAGCGCCGCCGTGCGCACCGAGTGGGCCGGCGCACTGGCCGCCACCCGTGACCAGGTCCTCGCCGAGGACCGGTTCCGCCGGGCCGTCAACGGCCGCGGCACCGTCGTGGACGTCACGAAGATCAAGGCCGGGCCCAGTCTGCTGGCGAAGCTGCGCCGCCAGATGGCCGCGGACCGCGTCCCGCACCCCAGTCAGACGCCCTTCAACATCTCGACCTGGGTGGCCTGGACCTGCCCGGACACCGGCACCGAGCGACGCGGCATCGTCGTCGGCGCCACCCGCAGCAGCAACAAGATCGCGGCCGTGCTGATCCTGCCCGACGACGGGAGGCCCACGTCCGCGGGGACGCCGGACGGCTCAAGAGCTGCGGACGGATCAGGAAGGGCGAGCCGGGCACCGTGCTGCCCGTGCCGGTCCCCGTGCCCGGGGACGAACCTGCTGAGGCGCGGGGTTCGTTGAGGACCGCCGTCTCAGGATGAGGATCGCGTCAGCAACGGCAAAGGTGCAGGTCAGGAGGGGGTTCACACCACACAGGAAGCATCTATTATAGAGACATGACCGAGGGCGCCCCGCCCCGCATCGACCACACGGAAGGGCATCGTTCATGACGCCTGTGGAACTGGCAGCGCTACTGTCCAAGCCGACAAGCCCCCTGCTGCGCGAAGCGATCCGCAGCCTTCCCCTGGATCAAGTGGAGGCGCTGGTCATCGAGGGACTCGCGGCGGCGGAGGACGCGCTGCGGCAAATCGTGGTTGACCGGGTCGCTGCGTTCGTGGCCGAGCAGGAAGGGGACGGCCCCGCGCCGATGACCGCGTACTTCACACCGACGGAACGCCGGGCGACAGAGGGCCTCACCTGGAGCCCGTTCGTCGCGGCCCTCGCGAGCACCGAGGAGATACCGGATCTGCGCCACACCAGCACGCAGGTCGTCTGCGTGCCAGTGGAGGAGGCGGAGCTGGCGGATGCGATGTTCGCCGATCCACAGCTGTCACGTGCGCTGACCCGGCTCGCTTCCATGGACGAGCCCGGCCACGAGGACGTGCTGCGGGTCCACCTGCCCACCCGCGAGGTCACCCGCGTGAGGCTCTGACCCCGCCCCGCTGCGCAGCACCCGCACGTCCAGAACAGGGGGACGAGACCCCATGCCCGTTCCGACCTTCTGCGACTGGCGCCACGAGGGCCGCTACCAGGTGCGGGGAGCCGACGCATACGCCTGCCAGGTGTGCGGCAACCAGGCCTCCGCACCGCCCGCGCCCAACACGTTTTATCCGCGCGCCCGTTGACCCGCATCCGCCGAAGGTCGCCCACGGAAGCAGCCCGCCGCCGAGCAGACCCAGGAGTTTTCATGTCCGAGCACTCGGTGTACGCCGTCTTCGGTGTGACCATCGAACCGCCCGAGACCTATCGGGTCCTCGACTCGGCCCTTGCCGCCCAGAGGCCGGCGGCCGAACTCCCGGAGTCGGAGCAGGCACGCCTCGATCTGTTCATGGTCGGCGACAGCGCTCACGTCATCCTGGGGACCAGCAGCAAGACGCTGGAGCCCTGCGAACTCCTGTCCGCGTCCAACCTTGTGGCCCACCCGGCCGACAGGAAGGCACTGCGGCACATGGTCGAGGAGCTGCGGCTGACCGTCCTGACCGGACCGGACTGGCTGCTCGTCCACGACCTGGACTGAGCACCTCTGGCGCAGTTCCGGAATTCCCCTCCAGGCTCCGGCCATATAACCGCAGGTCAAAGGGGGGCTAGCCGCATCCCCAAGGCCATCTATTATGGATGTTGTCACCGGGTGTTCGACGCCCCGCCGCCATCGCAGACGCGGTTCCTGACAAGGAGAGATCCCCATGAGCACGACGCTTTCCCCCGCCCCGGACACCTCCGTCCCGCAGCAGGAAGAGGACAACCCGAGCATCGAACTGCTGGACGCCTCCCGGCTCGTGCGGGACGAGCACAACGCCCGAGAGCACGACACCGAGCCGGACCAGAAGCTGATCACCTCCGTCAAGGAACTCGGCGTCGAGGAGCCCATCAGCGTCCGCCCCCTGCCGGACGGCACCTACGGAGTGTTCAAGGGCTGGCGGCGCGCGCAGGCCGCTCAGATCGCCAACGAGACCGCCGGGCAGGACGGCCGCCCCGTCCGCACGGTCAAGGCGTTCGTCCGTACCGACCTGGTGGGCAGGGACGGGTACACCCGCTTCCTGTCCCTGGTGGAGAACGACCACCGCCAGGAGATGGACGCCCGCGACACCCTCAAGGCCCAGGAACTGTCCCTCGTCGGCATGGACGAGGTGGACCAGGCCAGGGCCGCGAAGGCGATGGGCCTCAAGCGCGGAGCGGTCAAGCACCTGCGCACCGCCCAGAGGCTCGATGACGCGACGCTGCGGCAGGCCACGGCCGGTGGCATGGACCTGGAGCAGACCGCCCAGCTCACCGAGGTCGAAGGCATCCCCAACGCCACACAGCGGCTCCTCAAGGCTCTCGCGAAGGACCAGGAAGAGGGCCGGGGCGGGCGCGGCCACTGGGACCAGGTGTTCGCCCTTCTCACCGAAGAGAAAGCCAACACCAAGGCCCGCGCGGACGCCTTCACCGCCCTCAAGAAGTCCGGCGTCACCCTGGCCTCCGACCTCTCCTACGACCAGAAGCAGACGGTCAAGGCACTGACCGACCTCACCACCGGGCTCGGGGCCCCGATCACCGCCGACAAGCACCACGGCTGCCCCGGCCACTGCGCCACCCTGAACGAGGACAACCAGCCCGTCTGGTATTGCGCCGACCCGGCAGCCCACGGCCACAAGGCCCGCAAGCAGCCCAAGCCGCGCCTCAGCGCCGAGGAAGCGGAGCAGGCGGCCCAGAAGTCGGCCGAGCGCGCGCGGGTGGTGGCCTGCAACCGGGCGTGGAAGGCCGCAGCCGGGCCCCGCCAGCAGTTCATCAGCCGCCTGGTGAAGGGCAAGTCCCTGCCCGAAGAGGCCCGCATCTTCGCTCAGACGGTGCTGCTGGAGCTGCCCGAGTTCTACGGCAAGTGGGCGAGCAAGCGGGACAGCACCGACGTGGCCCGCTTCCTGGGGGCCAAGGAAGGCGAGGAGACCACGGCGGCGGAACTGGCCGCCGCCCTGCCGAAGGCCAAGTTCGCGAACGTGCTGTTCGCGCAGGTCGCCGCCGCGTTCGAGGCCGACATCCAGGACCCGAAGTCCTACGACATGGTCCGCTACCGGGCCTCCTACCTCTGGGAAGCCCCGAGCGCCCGGCAGGCCGCGTACCTGCTGCTCCTCGAATCGCTCGGGCAGGCCGACAACGGCAGCTACGCCCTCTCCGAGGTCGAGGAGCAGGCCGTCTCCGCGCACCGGCCGAAGGCGCCCGACGCCGCCTGACCCCTCACGCACCACGGCCGGGGCACACCGTGCCCCGGCCCCCCACCCTCGAATCCGACCCACCGCTACGGGAGTTCGTCATGCCGTCGCCCACCCCCGCCGACCCCCGGCAGCCCGCCGCCCGGCTCGACTCGCCGCTCACGCTCGATGTCCTGCGCTTCCTGATGCGCAACGACTGGTCGCGCCTGCCCGGGAAGACGCTGGTCGTCCTCTCGCTGGACGCCGAAGGCAACGGCTTCTCACCGCTCAGCACCTTCAGTCACCAGCGCTACTCCCCCGTCCACGACCTCAGGGGCGAGATCTATCCGCTGCACAGCGCACTCGCCAAGGACAAGAAGCTGCGCGCGCTGTACCCCGAGATCCCCGACGACGCCGTCGCCGCGCTCGTCCTCTACCCGCTCGGCTAACCGGCCCGCGCCGCCCCGGCGAGTACCGCCACTCGCCGGGGCCCGGCCGCAATCGAGCCTCTGAGTCCCCGGGCAGACCCGTGCCCGGTCAACCCTGCAACACGAGAGGAACACCCATGCTCACCACCCCCGAGGTCCGCGACCACATCAGCGAACTGACGGATGTCGGCGCCCTGCTCAGCGTGCAGGCAGCCGCCACCGCGCGGCTCCTCCAGCTGGACACGCCGGAGCGGCCCGCCATCACCACCGGCCGGACGGTCACGATCGAGTCCACGATCAGCAGGCCCTGCCTGCGCTACCTGACCGGCACCGTCCAGCAGCCCAACCGCACCGGCAGCCGCTTCGACATCTACCTCGACGCGGCATCCACCAAGCGCCTGCGCAGCGACCAGACGAACCGCTGGTACAAGATCCCCGATGACGCGGAGCGGTTCCGCCTCAAGGCCGTGCCGGTGGGCTGCCTCAAGCTCACCGACGCCACCGAGTCCTAGAACTCCGCCTTCCCCGGGGGCAGCCCTCCGCTGCCCCCGGCGCTGCGCCAGCCCCGGCGCCGCCGACGCCCGCGCGGCGCCGGGGCTGATCCACAGGAAACACGGCCGCGCCGCTCACGACGCCCCGCTCCGTACACCGCCCCGGTCCGCACACCACTTGAAGGGAACAACCCCGATGCGTGTCCACCTGCACTGCGCCGAGCGTGACTTCCTGCTCGGTTGCTTCGAGTTGCGCACCCCGCCCGTGCGAGGAGGCCCCGCACTGCTCGCCGCCGTGCAGTCCGCCGGCCTGGTCCGCGAGCACTGCTTTGTCGAGATGGACGACGAGATGGTGGAGGCCGCCTCCTACCTGTTCCGCTTCGCTTCTCTGCGCAGCGGCCTCTACCGCGCCTTCTCCCGCAACTTCGACGTCGCCAACATCCTCCGCCCTCGCCAGCAGACGCCGCGCGAGCGCCTGCGCGCCGCCCTCGATGCGGGTGCCGAGATCCGCGAGGTCCGCAGCTTCCAGCTCGCCGCGTACAAGCCGCGGCGCGAGGGAGACCGCAACCCGTGGGTTGTCCACGACCCCGGCGTGCGCCGGAGCTTCCGGCTGCCGGACGGCGACGTCCACCCCGTGTGGCCGCTCCAGCCCACCTCCCCCGAGCCCTCCGGGGCGCACGATCCGCTCTCGGACAAGGAACTGCCGTGATCATTGAAGCACTCGACCCCCTTGATGCCGACTCGGTCATCCGCACGGCAGTGGCGCTCTGGGAGGACCGGGAGGGCGAGGCCCTGTCGTCTGAACAGGTCGGCGCCGTGCTCCGGGCCAGCCAGGCGATCGCCACGACCGACGCGGGCACCGTGCTGACGCCCTTCCCCGCCCCGGTCGCCCGGGTCACGCTCACGCCGTCTCCCCAGGTGTGGCTGCTGCGCCGCTGGGACCGCCACGTCGACGAAGTGTCGGTCTGGACCGACGAGGACTCCGCCCATGAGGAGCTGGGCCGTCACGTGCGGGGCAACTGGCAGAGCTACGCCGGTCAGGGCGGCATGCCACAGGATGCACCAGGCGAGGACAGTGCAGCCGTGCGCCTGTACTACGCGGCGAGCGGCGGCGAGGAGGGGTACTGCGTCTACGCGGAGACCCCGTCGGGCACAGGCCGAGTGCGGACCGTGCCGCTCGACTACCGGTTCCCGACGGCGCAGCAGTGCCAGAGGGCCAACCAGGACGCCGTGTTCCATGCCGCGCGCGACGTCGACAACGGGAAGGCGTGTTCCGAGGTCGCCGGTGTCGTCACCTTCACCTACCTCGATCCTGCCCGCCGGGCTGTCGTGGTGTCCGTACACCTCGACACGGCCGCCGAACAGCTCGTGCGCCCGGACGGCACGGTGCCGCTGCACGTCATGGTCGAGGCCACCGTGGTCCTGGACGACAGCGCGGCAGGAGCACCGTGGGACCCGGTCCTGACCCGGCTGCTGGACGCCGCGACGGGCGCCCAGGACGAGGCGATCCGTGAGGCAGCGCACGCCGCCGGGCTCCTGTGGCGCTGCCCGACCTGCGAGTGGGACAACCCCCGCGCAGCGACGTCCTGCACCAACACGGAACCCTGCCGCCGCCCCAAGCCGAAAACGGCGCCGTGAACCGCCCGGCTCCGCCTGTCCCCGCAGAAGGGATAGTTGCGATGTCTGCACACCACCGCCCGCAGGGCGGTCAGAACGCCCGTGCTGCACGGCTGGGGACTACGGGCCCGCAGCGTGGCTGGCCGGCGCCGACCGTCCAGGGAGGCATCCGGTGACCGGCGTCCTCCTGATCAGCGACAGCGCGGGGGATGATCCGGCAGGCCTGGGCCTGTGCCGGGTTCCCGTACAGACGGCCACCGCTGCGCTGTTCACCTTCGACGAGTTCCGCAGCGCCGCGCTCGTCATCCTCGACGACCGCGTCTATCAGACGTTCACCGCACGGCGCATGCCCCGGCGACAGGATCTCGTCGTCGTCAACCCCCACCCCGACGATGCCACGGTATGGGCACGGGCCGTCGCGCTGGGCGCCACCCATGTCGTCGCCACGGGAGAAGGCTCCGGCTGGCTGCACCTGAAGATGCACGCGGCAACCGACTGCCAGTTCGCGGACTGGGAGTCCCTCCTGGGCCCCGGTCCTGACGGGCCCCCGCAGCCGGTCGGCTGATCCTTGGACGCAGGTCAGAGGGGGGTTGTCACATTTTCAATTCCATCTATTATGGAAGATGAAGAGCGAGGCACCCCCTCCCCTGCCTCCACTCCCCGTCCCGAATCGAAAGGCACCCTGTGCCAGCCATCGCCAACCCCCCGCAGACCGCAGCTCAGCGGATGACGCAGGCTCTCGCCCCACGGGGCGTCACCGCGCACATCGACGAGGACGCCGGTTCGTCCTGGCTCGTCATCAGCCTGGACGGCACCGACTTCCCCGCCGGTGGCACCCCGAAGCTTGTCGTCTTCGTCTACGACGCGAACGAGGCCTCGTCCTTCGTCGACCAGCCGATGGAGCACCGGGGCGGTTCCTGGCGCGTGACCTTCGACAACGGCACAAGCGAGCGCGATGTGTTCTACGGGCGGCGGGCCGACCCGGCGACCGCGACGGCCCTGTGCGCCGAGTTCATCGCCGAGTACCTCAGCGCCCCCTCCGACTGACCACACCTCCGCCGGGGCACCGCGCGCCCCGGCACCCCGCACTCGCACTCGAAGGGAGGCCTGCTGTGCAGACAGCGCTGTTCGACCTGTCCGCTCCTCAGGCGCCCGCTGCGCCCGCCCCGCGGCCTGGCCGGCGCGCACCCGTCCTGCTGGGGGAAGTCCCCGCCTCCAGCGTTCCGGCCGCGTACGACCGCGAGCACCTCTACAGCCCGAAGGAAGGCACCGCCGAACTGGTCGACCACCGGCCCGGTGACGCGTTCGCCCCGCTTCCCACAGCGCCGCGCGAGCCGAAGGCGTGGGGCACCTGGTGGAGATCCGAGGCGAGTGTGCCGACCCCGGACTTCCTGGGGCTGATTCCCGGCGATGGCATCACCGTCGTGGGCGCCACCACCGCGACCGTCGTGTCCACGTGCCGGTTCGGGGCGGTCGTCCAGTACGAGCTGCCCGCCTCGCCGTGGGCCACCGAGACACACGCCTCGATGTACGTGACCCGGCGCAACCAGTACGGCCACTGGTACCGCTGACCGCCGCCCGGCCCCGCGCGCGCAAAGCCCGGCAGACGCCAGGCCCGCCAACACCCGAGACCGGGCCGCGCAGCCCTGATCCCTGTCCGGCCGTCCCCTGCACGCCGGCCGTCCCAGCGAAGGAGTCCACGTGAAAGTCACCCTGGTCATGGAGCACACCCGGATCAGCTTTGACGCCCCACCGCCGGACCTACCGGTCATTCCCGGCGCATCCTTCGAACTACCGCTGAACGGCTACGCCGTGAGCGCGCAGGTCGAAGAGGTCGTCCTCTCCTACTCGGTGTCCCAGATCGTCCTGGCGAGCCCGGCCCCCAGAGGCCGAAGCTTCCGGGACGTCGCGGCCGACCTCGCACGGACCGACTACGCCAGCAACGTCACGGCGGAGGACCTGGACGACGACGGAGCCGACTGACTGGCATCCCCGGCGGGGGCGGACGGAGCGAACTCCCCGCTCCCCCGCATCCCACTGCTCAAAGCCCCGGGCGGACAGCCAGCCCGCAACCGGTTCGGCCGCCGGAGCCGCTGACCGCCGCCCGGCCCCGTGCACGCCCCGCCCCACCCTCCCCCAAGCCCGCCAGATGCCCGAGGACATGCGATGCAGTCCCACACTCTGTTGGATCTCTCCCCCCTCACGACCCAATCGCCCGCACCCATGACCGCCGCGCCGGCCGCCCCGAAGGCGCGGCGGAAGCGGAAGCGGACGGTGCACGCGTCCGTTCCGTTGGCTCCGCGGACGACCGTGCCCGACGAGCTGATCCGGGACGCCGACTGGATCGTCGTCTCCAGCTCGGGTGGCAAGGACAGTCAGGCGATGCTCTCCTACGTCGTCCAGCGGGCGAGGGCCCTGGGGATGCTGGACAAGGTCGTCGTCGTCCATGCGGACCTGGGCCGGGCGGAGTGGGACGGTACCCGCGAACTCGCCGAGCTCCAGGCGCGCCTGTGCGGGGTCCGGCGGTTCGAGGTGGTCCGCGCTCCTGGTGCCGATCTCCTCGACCGCGTCGAGATCCGCTACGGCAAGCTCAAGGCGAAGGCGGAGAAGGAGGCCCGCGAGGCGGGCGAGGACCCGGCGCAGGTGAAGGTGCCTCCGGCCTGGCCGTCGAGTTCGGCCCGGTGGTGCACCAGCGACGTGAAGCGGGGGCCGATCCGGACCCTCTACACGCGGCTCACCGGCGAACTCGCGCATCTGGGGCGTCCCGTGCGCATCCTGGCGTGCATCGGGCAGCGTGCCGCCGAGAGCGACCAGCGGGCGAAGCTCGCCCCCGTGGAGATCGACCGTGGGGCGAGCAACGGCAAGCGGCACATCACCACCTGGCGGCCCATGCACGCGTGGAGCGACCGCAAGGTGTGGCGCGCGATCGCCCGTTCCCGTCTGCCGTACCACCCGGCCTACGACTGGGGAAACCGGCGCCTGAGCTGCGTGTTGTGTGTCCTGGGGTGCAACAACGACCTCGTGAACGGTGCGCGGCGCGTGCCGGAGCTCGCGGCCGCGTATGCGAGGACGGAGGTCACGGTCGGGGCCGGCTTCAAGAAGGGCTTGTCGATGGCGGAGATCATCCGTCGCGCTCGGGTCCTCGACGAGCTGGAGGGTCCTGCGGCGCGGCCGCCGGCGGGTACGGCGATGGCCGGGCATGTCGGGCGCGCGCAGACCAACAAGTACCGCAGTCGTCAGGCCGTGCTGTACGGCCTGACCGCCTGATCATCCGTGCCGCTTCGATCGGCCCTGACTGTGGTGCTGTTGGGGTGTTTTCGCAGGTGGGAGGCAGGGTTCACATCCTCCCGTTTGAATCTATTATGAATCTATCGCTCCGCATCCCTCACCAGAGACGAGAATCCCGTGCAGCAGATCAGTATCTTCAGTCCGGCCATGAGCCTCGGTCCGGGCGGGCCGTCACAGGATCGGGTGGCCTCCCCTGCGCAGCGTGGGCGTGTTGACGTCCGGGACCTGGCGGAGCGCGTGTCGCGGGTCTGGCACGCGGAGCACATGCCGGACGGAATCCGCGTCCCGGTAGGAGTCGTCGCCTCGCTCGCCCAGCTCGCCGAAACCCCCGGGACCGGTGCGGCGCTCATGGCGCTGGCCCCGGAGACGCTGTGCCGCCTGCTGGAACGCGTGTGGGCGGTCCGCTGGATCGAGCAGCCCGAACTGGCAGCTTGGGCGGCCCCGTTGCACGAGTGGCTGATGATCCAGCCCTCCCCGCGTCAGGCCCGCTCCGTGGCCGCGGTGACGTACGCGGCGCTCGATGCCGGGCTACTGCGGCTGACCGGCGCCCAGGATGCCCAGGTGCGCCGGGAGGCCGACCCGCTCGGCGCGGTCCTGACGACCTTGCGCAGCAAGGGGGCCCGCCAGGCGAACGCCGAGGAGCACACCCCCTCCGAAGTCGCGGAGTTGCTGGCGCGGCTGACGCTGGGGCGGGACCCGCTCGCTTCGGGGTCGCTCTGCGAACCCACGGCCGGCACGGGCGGGCTGATCCGTGCGGCAGCGTCCGAGGCGGCGTGGGCCGGGCGCGATGTGCACGCCTTCGAGTGGGCGATGAACGACGTCGACCCGCTGGCGGCGGCCAGCTGTGCCTCCAACGCCTTCACCTGGGATCTGGGCCCGAACGTCCTGGTGGGCTGTGCGGATGTCCTGATCACGCCCGACTGGCCGTCGACCGCCCGCAAGGAGCGTGCGCAGATCCGTGCGCAGCACGCCAAGGAGGTAGCGGACGCCCGGGCGCTCGCAGGCCTGCGGCTCCTCATGGCGGGGCTGGCGCCGACGGTCGGGCAGGCCAGCCCGCCCTCAGGAGGGCGGGATTGACGCCCGTTCATTTGCATCTATTATGAGTAGTGGAGGTGTTGTTCATGCCCAAGGCGCCCACTGTCCCGTTCATCGGTACCGTCACCGGCTCCCCGGAGACCCGGTTCACCGACTCCGGCATCCCCGTCACCCGCTTCCGGCTCACGACCGTGCCGAGCGAATGGGACGCCCAGGCCCGCCAGTGGCGCGACGCAGCACCGATCCACTACATCTGCACCGCCTGGCGGGACCTGGCCCGCAACGCCGCCGAGTCCCTCGTCGACGGCGTGGAGGTCATCGTCCACGGCCGCATCACGGGCGCCCCCGACAGCAGCATCCTGGTCAGCGCCGACGAGATCGGCGTGAGCCTGCGCGCCCGGATCGCCTACACCGCCGCCAGTCTCCCGCCCCAGGCAGCCCAGGTGCACTCACCCCACGTCCCCGGTCCCCCGCAACCGGCCGTCCAACCCGCCGCCTCAGCCCCACAGCCCGCTCCCAGCCCCGGCCAGCCGCCGCGCTGGTGGGAGCAGAAGCGCGCCGAAGGCTGGCTCCACCCGACCGGCCGTCAGACGTAGACCACCGCCCGCCCCTCGCCCGGGCTCTCTCTCCACCCCTTCATCCGACCGACGGAGCTCCGCCATGCCCGCATCCGCCCTGTCCGAACGCGCCGCCCGCGCCGCGCTCTCCGCCCACTTCACCCCCGACCAGGTCGCCGCCGACCTCGCCCAGCACTCCCCAGCCGAAGTGTGGGAGCAGCGGGTCCGCTGCGACAACACCGGCCGCCTGTCCCATCTCCAGCCGGAAGCCGAGCTGTCCAACGCCCAGTTGTCGTGCCGCTTCCTCATCCCCACCGACCCGCAGTGGCCCGCCGCGCTCGCCGATCTCGGCCCCGCCTGTCCGCTGGGGCTGTGGGTCCGCGGACACGACCACCTGCCCCAGCTCACCACGAGCACGATCGTCGTAACCGGCAACCGCGCACCCAGCCCGGAGACCATCGCCCGCGCCCGGGAGTTCGCCGGAGCCATCTCCGAGTCCGGCCACACCGTCGCCGCGAGCCTCGCCTACGGCGTGGACGCCGCCGCCCACGAGGCCGCCCTGCTGAACGGGCCGACGCTCGCCGTCCTGCCCCGCGGCCTGGACCAGGCCCACCCCCACAACCACACTCCCCTCCTGAGGTCCATCACCAGCGACGGAGGCGCGGCCGTCAGCCTCTACCGCCCCGGCACCGTGGCCAGTGGCGCAACCCTCAAGGCCAGCGCCCACCTGCTTGCCGCCCTCGCCCGGGCGGTGATCCTCATCGAGGCCCTGGACCACTCCCAGGCGCTGCGCACCGCCGAGGCCGCCATCGCCCGCAAGCGGCGCCTGCTGGCCGTCCCCTCCGACGGCAGCCTCCACTCCGGCGGCAACGCCCACCTGCTCGACGAGGGCCTCGCCCTCTCCTGCCCCACCCCCTCCCACGCGCTCCTTCTCCTCTGATCCCCACGCCCCCCGATGCCGCCCGTGCCCGGACACTCCCCGATCCGGGCACGGGCCCCGCAAGAAGGACCCGCCGTGACCACGGACACCACCTGGAACCAGTACATCGACGCCACCGCCCGCATCCGCGAAGCCAACAACGCCCTGGCCCGCCTGATCGCCGACACCCTTACCGCGCAGTACGACGGAGCCGCCGCCTACCTGGTGCTCAACGAGGACGAATCCGCCGACTTCATGGGGCTCGTCAGCGTGCTCGACGTCGAAGGAGCCTGCCTCTTCGCCTTCGGCGACGACACCGCGACGCTGCCCCCGCTGCCGCCGGGCTCCCTCCTCGCCGACGCATGGGGCAGTCGCGACCCCGCCAAGCCCTGGACGGTGTGCACGGCCATTCAGGGCCTGTACCAGACGGGAGCGATCTTCGACCGGCTGCCTCTGGACCGCCTGCCGCTCGCCTCCGACTCCTCCACCGCAGCCAAGGAGCATTACTGCCTGCTGCTGTCCGCCGCCGCACGTCCCGACTTCTGGGACTTCGACGAGGCCGACATGGCCCGCCTGGTCCGGCCCTGCAGCGCACCCCGGCCCCCCGACCGCCGCCAGGCTCCGCTCCCCATACCGCCCGACCCCCGGTGAGGACCTCGTCATGCCGTCCGCGCGCACCGCCTACACGCTGGCCCTGCCGGGCCTCACCGCCACCGACGACATCGACACGGTCATCAACTGGGGCCTGGGCGCCGACTCGACGGCCTACCTCGCGAAGATGCTCACCGACCCGGCCGGCCACGGCATCGACCTGGACCGCACCGTCGTCCTCTACATGGCCACCGGCAGCGAGTGGCCCGAGACCCGCCTCCTGGCCGAGGAGTTCATGCTGCCGCTGCTGCGCGAGCACGGCGTCAGGTTCGTCCAGCTCGCCCGCAACGGCCACCTCGCCGCCGACGGCATCACCGTCCTCGACGACTCCCACCGCCCCGAACGCCTCCACGCCCGCGGCGCGTGGACGCTGTGGGAGGAGATGGAGTCCGTCGGCACCGTTCCCCAAGTGGCCGGCACCCGCAAATGCAGTCTCCGCGCGAAGGCCGACGTCGGAGACCGGTGGATCGGCGCCGTCATGGGCGGGCGCCCCTTCCGCCAGATCATCGGCTTCAACGCCGACGAAGCGTCGCGGAGCCTGAAGGACGAGGCCAACTCGAAGGTGCCCGGGCGCACCGGTGCCTTCCCTCTGATCGACTGGGGCTGGGGACGCCAGGCGTGCGAGGCCTACCTCTTGGAGCGGTTCGGGGTGCACTGGCCCAAGTCCTACTGCACGTTCTGCTGCTTCTCCGCGTCCATGGGGTCCCTGCCAGCGCACCTGGAACGGATGCGCGATCACCCGGAGATCGCCGGTGAGGTGCTGCGGCTGGAGTACACGGCGATGAGCCTCAACCCGAACGCGAAGCTGTACGGGAAGAAGAGCCTGCTGGAGCTCTTCGACCCCACCCAGGAACGGGACCGGGCCTGCCTGGAGGCCTTCGAGCGCGAGCTCGACATGCCCTGGGCCCTCTACCGCGTCCGGCGCCTGTTCCTGCTGTCCGCCGACGGCAAGAACCGCCCCGTCATGCGCTCCACCGAGCGCATCGACCTCGGCCGACCCCAGCAACTCGCCCAGAAACTGGCTCGCGTCTCCCAGCGGCACAGCCTCGACGTCGAACGCGACCACCAGTACGGACGGGCCCAAGCGTGGCTGCGCCCCCGCGGCGCGGCCCGGCCCATGGCTGAGGAACTCTTCACCACCGCCCCCGCCCGCGTGATCGACAAGCAGGACAAGAACTTCGAGAAAGAGTGGCGCGCCCACCTCGCGGACGCCTCCGCACAGCTCCCCCTCGCCTGACCGCCCCTCCTTCGCCCGCCGTCTTCGTCCGGAAGGACTTCCTCATGCGTGCCCGCATGCCCCCGCGCCCTGCCCGTCTCCGGTCTGGCCCGAGCCGTGCTGTACCTGGCAACACCCTCCGGGCCTGAGGTCCGGGCCGCCATGCAGGCCGGCCTGCTCGGCTGCATGACGACCCCGGCCCAGGGCAACCTGATCCCGCCCGGCACCCACTACGCCTGCGACAACGGCAAGTTCGGCAAGGGCTGGCCCGGCGCCGACGCCTGGTTCGCGTGGCTGAGGGCCACCGTCCAGCGCTACGGGCCCGACCTCTGCCTGTGGGCCGTGGCCCCCGATGTCCCCATGGACGCCGCGGCCACCCTCGCAGAATCCCTGCCCTGGCTGGGGAGCATCCGCTCGCTCGGGATCCCGGTCGCGTTCGCCGCTCAGGACGGCAGCGAAGAGGACGGCCTCATCCCCTGGGACGCGATCGATGTGCTGTTCCTCGCGGGCTCCACCGAGTGGAAAATCTCACCGGCCGCCCACCGACTGGCCCAGCAGGCCCGCGAGCGCGGCTTGGCCGTCCACATGGGCCGGGTCAACTCCCGCCGACGCCTGCGCATCGCGCAGGCCTTCGGCTGCACCACGGCCGACGGCACCTACCTCGCCTACGGCCCCGACACCAACCTCCCCCGCCTCCTGGCGTGGACGAGCGAACTCCACACCGCCCCCACCCTGTTCGGAGACCCGACATGACCACCCTGACCGCCACTGGCACATTCCTCTTGGACGGCCTCGCGCCGGTCCCCACCGCCGTGACGGCGAGCGGGCAGTCGGGCTCGAGGCGCCTCGACACCGGTCACGCGCGGCGGGTCACCTGGGGTTGGGATCGGCGATCAGGCTGTCCAGGTCGCGGAAAAGGTCCTCCACGTCAACGCCAAGGGCGTCAGCCAGGGCGAACACCTTGTCCACGGACACGTTGCGCCGGCCACCCTCGACGCCCACGTAGAAGACGCGGTTCATCCCGGCGGCCAGCGCCAGCTGCGCCTGAGACAGGCCCGCGCGACCGCGCAGCTCCTTCAACCGCCTGCCGAGGGCCTGTCGACGCGCCAGAACGGCGGGGTCGGCAGTGTCAGCGGGCTCGTTCGGCATGAGCAAACGGTAGCCGACACCAAGGGTGTCGCCTATACACGACACCGGGTGTAGCTTATAAGCGACACTCATCGCTGCTCCTCACGCTCCCGGCTCCATCTCGCTGGAGCCCCCATCGAGGGAGGACCCCTTGCCCAACCACACGAGCGCCACCGAACCGCGCCTCCGGCCGAGCACCTTCCCGAACCGCCGATCGGGGCGCATCGGGCGCAGGCCCGAGGCGGGCGCACCGTGACCGGCATCCTCTGCGCGCTCGCACTCCTCCTCTGGCTCGCCGGGATCGTCCTCCTCGCTGCCGTCGTCGAGGAACTGCTCGACGAGATTCCCCTGTTGCGCATGGCCGCCGACCAGATGCCCGCCGCCGTGACGCTGTTCCTCGCCGTCGTCATCGCTTTCTGGCCCGGCGCCGTCATCGCCAAGGTGCTCGACGCACTGGCCAACCCAAAACGTCCGTGAACCCCGTCAGCGGCGCCTCGCTCGCTCCCTGCAAGACGACTCGAACCGGAGGACCCCCATGGCTCCCTCACCCCTGAGCCACGACCACCGCGGCACGCTGGCCGCCCTGTTAGGCGACACCCCGGCGGCCCATGACAGCCTGGTCCACCAGCTGGCGCAGAACGTGCACGCCTGCATGGCCCACGACCACCCCGCCCTTCACTGCCTGAGCCTCAGCGTGTTCATGGGCGAGCAGATGGGGCCCGTCCTGCGCCGACTGCTGGACGCCGAGGCCGAGGTCGAGCGCCTCACCACGGAGGTCGACGGGCTCCGCCGGGCCGTCTCCGGCAGCGTCGGCGCCGCCGTGCGCAGCGTCCATCAGCGCGGACACGAGGTCCACCTGCCCCTGGAGTTACTGGAGTTCCTCACCGGCAGGGCCGAGACCGCCGCACTGGCCGATCCGGATGCTGTGCCCCGGGACGGCTTCGAGGTGGTCATCTCCAGCTCCGGCACCAGCCACACCGTTGCGGAGGAGGTCCGCTGCATGCGGTGCGGCGGCATCACCACGCAGGCCGGGTTCGACGGGCAGGGCTGGACCCTGGAGCGCCTGGACCGGATGGCCGACCGGCACCGGTGCCTGCCCAGGGTCAGCACCGATGACGCGCTGGACGAGATCCAGGACGACACCTGCGTCGAGTTCTGCAACGAGGACCCGAAGACGGCCTGCACCCTGTCCGGCCGCCGTCACGTGCACCCCGCCAGCCAGGGCGCCGGCTTCGGCCCGTGCCCCGTCCATCCCGACGCCCCCGGCGACCTCTGACCCAGCCCCGCACGCCCCCAGCGCCGAGACGCCGGGCCAGGGCCACCGACCGTGCCCCCACGGCCCGGCGTCACCCCGGCCCGGCAGCGCAGGTCGTTCCACCGCCGCCCCCTGCCTTCGCCCCGCCTGCCCGACGGCAGACCCGGCCACTCCCCGGCACACCAGAAGCCGGGCCAACACCCGGAGGACAGTTGTGACCGACTACCTTCCCGCTCCTCGCCAGACCAGCCCCGGCCCCGACCTGGAACCGGCCGCGGAGATCGCCCAGCTGACCGAGGAACTCTCCCGCCTCAGCTCCGAGGCGCAGCGGTTGACCGCCGGAGCCGAGCCCGCGACCGAGCCGGGCACCGGGCTCGTTCAGGCTTCCGGCCAGCAGGCTGTCGAGGCCAAGGCGAGCATGGTCCGCCAGCTCGCCCGGCTACAGCGTCTGCAAGACGACGTCGACCGGCGCACAAAGCGGCTCCGAGATCTGATGCAGGCGCAGCTGCACGCCGCCCACCGCGCGCTTCAGCCGCTGAAGGCACAGGCCGCGCGCATGCAGGAGGGGATCGAGGCGATCACCCTGTACCTCGGCATCGACGAGGGCATCGAGATGCTGCGGGACGGCGAACCCGCGGGGGCGGACACGCCGGTGGTGCTGCGGCAGATGGTCCTCAGCGCGGATCAGGAGTGCATGGTGGCCGCCGAGGACGGAGGCCTGGACGTCGAGGGCCTGGACGACTTCTTCGCCTGGCTGCTGGCCGACGGCCGGCACCTGGACCAGGTCCTGCCGGAGCCGAAGGGCATCGTGGCCCTGGTGCCCAGCCGTACCGAGCGCCGCTACGGCGCGGACCCCTGGTTCAACGCCGCGATGAAGAAGGCGAACGCCGCGACGTTCTTCCTGGTCCGCAACGGTGAGCGCCTCTACGTGGTGTTCAACGAACTCACGCTGCAGGGGCGGCTGTTCCCGGCCGCCGACGAGTTCGCCAGCCTGTTCCGTGACCACCAGGGGCGGCCGCTGGAGCCGGGCAGTCACCAGTGGAAGAAGGCCGAGGAGGCCGCGGACGCCACCCGGCGCCAGTACATGAAGGTCGGGCTGCTGCTCCAGGGGCTGGCCGACCGCACTACGGTTCTGCACCCCCACCCCGGGCAGGGGATGAACCTCCTCGACCAGGACGCCATCGATGACGGCCGGGTCGTCCTTGTTCCCGACGCCGAGGATGCCTACGCGCTCGGCGACGGAAGCGAGCGGTTCACCGACTGGCACAAGCGCGTCAACGCGCAGCTGCGACCCGGCATGCGGGTCATCGTGGCCAGCAGGAGCACGGCCTTCCGCGACCTGGCCTACGGCCGCGAGGACTACCGGCGCGGTCACTCCCGTCTCCACCCACCGACTGCGGACGCCCCCAGCCCCGACACGGTCCACACGATCGAGGAGCGCCGTCCGGACGGAGGCCTGGTGATCCGCTACGCCCGTGCGGACGAGGTGTGGACCGACCGGGGGCCGCGACCCGCGCGGGTCCGCGCCTCGTGCACGGTGCGCGCCGACGACTCCTTCCTCCTGGCCTACGACGCGGCCGATCCCGATCTGCTGCGCGCCTTCCTGCGTAACCGGGTCGACCGGGCGCACTACCTGGACATGGTGCCGGTGATCAATTCCGCTCTCGCCGCCAAGGTGCAGGAGCGGGCCGCGGAGGCGCCGTTTCGGCAGATGGCCGTCGGCATGCTGATGCAGGACGCCGGCGTACCGGTGGACGAGGCGGAGGATGCCGTCGTCGGCCTGGTCGACTGGTGGAAGTTCGCCAACCGGGTGCACCGCCCGCTGACCGGCCGCGGCGCTGAAGCCGACGCCAAGGCCGCCCGGGAGATCCTGGCCGAGTTCCACCGCCGCCTGCGCACCGACCACGGCCGCATCCCCGAGGAGGTGGTGGAGGCTGTGGCCGCCCGGCACTCCGAGGCGCTCCTGATCGCCCAGACGCACGCCGGTCACCTGGTCGTTCTCACCGCTGAGGACGACGGTCCGTACGTCACCGAGCACAGCTACACCCGCCGCGGTGTGCCGCGCTACAGCCGGGAGTGGGTCCTGCCCGGGGCGCGCCCCAACCGGTGGACGACGCTGCGCAGTACACCGCGGTGGGAGAACTGGGACCGGGGCGCCACCCTGGCGGAGCACCTGAGTGGCCCGGAGCGCGAGGCCCTCGCCGAGCAGGCCGCCCTGCTCGCCCGAGCGGAGTTCCCCGACCGCGAGGTCGCGGCCGTCACCCTCCAGGGCACGCACGCCGTCATCGCGTGGACGGTCAGCTCCTGGGGCCGGGCCGATGAGGAGCGCCCGGCCACCGGGCCGCTGGAACCCGTCACGGTCGAGGGCTACGGCTTCGACTGGCGCCGGGACCGGCGTCAGCAGCCGGTCGCCGGAGCGAGCAGGCCCTTCGGGCAGCGTGCCTGGGACCAGAAGGGAAGCCGCCGCCCCTGGGAGGCCTCATGGGGCCAGGTCGCCCATGTCCTGAGCGTGGACAGCGACCTCGTCGAGCGCGCCGACGCCGCCCACGCACGGCACCAGGCCGTGGCCCGCCGGCGCGACGCGATCCGGGAAGCCGCCCGCACCGCGTACCGGACCGCGGAGACCGTCTGGGACGAGCGCCAGGAGACGAAGGCCTACGACGCGTTCCTCGCCGAGTACGGGGAGCCGTCCCTGTGGGAAGGCCACCGCAAGACGATCAAGCTCGCACCGATGCCCGAGCCGCCCGGCCAGACCCCCGGCAGCTCCCGCGTGCTCGGGACGACTTGGTTCACCGCCCTCACCACGCTCATCGAGTCCGGCGCCAACCTGTCCGACTACACCCTCGGCCAGGCGCTGGAAGCTCGAGGGCTGACCGGCATACCCGCAGAGCTCCACGCCTTGCCCCTGCACCGGCCTCAAGGCCCCTGACGCCAGAGGCTCGTTCGCGATCCCCTCACGGGACTCGTGAACGAGCCCCTGGCCTCCTGCTCAGCGCTCGGCGCAGCGAGATGGCCTTCGAACTGCGTACCTGGCCGCGCTCAGGCGCGACCGCATCGGCCGCGCTGACTGGCGCCGCCCAGGAACCGCAAGACACCCGGACCCGGCCCTCGCGCTCGCGCTCGCGGTCAGGGCGCCAGTTCGCGCCATTGCATGCGGCCGTCCCTCGCTGCCCCTCCCCTCTCACTGAAGATCTGGAGCTCGATCATGTTCGTCACCCTGACCGATCTGTTCTGCGGCGCCGGCGGCTCGACCTGCGGCGCTCTGCTGGTCCCCGGCGTCCGCGTGGTGATGGCTGCCAACCACTCCCGGCACGCCATCGACACCCACCAGCACAACCACCCGACCACGGATCACGACTGCGCCGACATCTCGCAGGTTGTACCGACCCGCTACCCGCGTACCGACATCCTGTGGGGCTCCCCGGAGTGCACGCACCAGACCCGGGCCAGCGGCCGCAAGCGCGGCCACGGCGAGTTCAGCGGCGGTCTGTTTTCCACCGACGGCACCGACGAGGCAGCCATCCGCTCCCGGGCCACCATGCACGACATCGCACGCTTCGCCGAACACCACCGCTACCGGGCGATCATCGTCGAGAACGTCCCCGACGCCCGCTGGTGGGGCCCCGAAGAAGCCCCCGGCTTCGCCTTCGACAACTGGGTGCGCAGCGTGGCCCTGTGGGGCCCGTACGAGTACCGGATCATCTACCTCGACTCCGCGCACGCCCAGGCCGCCGGACCCGGCTCGCGATCGCGCCGGCCACGCATGTACGTCGTCTTCTGGCGCAAGGGCGACCGCAAGCCCGACTTCGACAAGTGGCTCCGCCCGTATGGCATCTGCTCACGGCACGGCGGAGTTCGTCTCATCCAGGTGTTCAAGCGCACAAGGGTGTGCAGCCCGGAACGGCCGTGGGGCGTGTACGGCATCAAGAACGGCCAGTACTGGTACCGCTGCCCCGACCGCCAGTGCAGCGCCATCCCTGTTGAACCGCTGGTTCGCGGGGCCGCGGAGGCGATCGACTTCACGCTGCCCGCGCGGACCATCGCAGAGCGGAACAAGCCGCTCGCCCCCAACACCATGCGCAAGATCAGCGACGGGTGGGACAAGTACCGGCAGTTGCACGGCCGTGGAGCGCTGATCGAGCCTTACATGATCGAGCTGCACGGCGGCGGGTCGAACCACCGGCCGGCCAGCCGCCCCATGTCGACGCTCACGGCCGGAGGCCTGAACCACGGAGTCGTCTTCGCCGACCCGGCAGCCCACGCCCTGCTGCCGTACTACGGAAACAGCTCCACGCAGCCGGTCACCGCCCCCATGCCCACCCTCACCACCCGGGACCGACACGGACTGATCGGCTACGCCGCCAGCCTGGAAGAGTGCCGCTACCGGATGATCCGGCCCCGAGAGGCAGCACGGGCCATGGAGTTCCCCGAGGAATTCGTCTTCCTCGGCGACCGCGACCAGACGATCGAGATGATCGGCAACGCCGTCACCATCAACGCCGGCCGCGACCTGGTCGGCATGGTCGTCGAAGCGCTGACGGGCCAGGACATCGAACTCCCCGTGCGCAGCGAGCCCGCTCTGGCGGCCCCTGCCGGCGAGAGGGCGACGTCGTGACGGAAGCCGCGCAGGAGGTCTTGCCGTTCGAAGGCCTCGCCGAGATACCGAGCGCCTCCCCCTGGTGCCAGCGATGGCGCGAGGGACAGCACTCCTGGAGGCACGTGCGGGACGGCGGGTTCGACGCGCGCCGGTACCGGGTGGACGTCATTCCGGACGAAGAGCCCGGCAAGCAGTTCGTCCTCACCCACCACTACTCCCACTCCTACCCGGCAGTGAAGATCCAGTTCGGGATGTACGACGTCTCCGGACGCACGCGCCGCCTCGTTGGCGTCGCCGTGTTCGGAGTGCCGGTCAACACCGACGTCCTGACCAAGCCGTTCCCTGACCTGCGGCCCTTCGCCCAGTCCGTCGAGTGCTCCCGATTCGTGTTGCTCGATGAGTGCCCCGGCAACTCGGAGAGCTGGTTCCTCGCGCGCTGCCATGCCGCACTGCTCGACGACGGCGTGCGGGGCGTCGTTTCGTTCGCCGATCCTGTCCCCAGGCGCACCGCGGCCGGTGTCCTGGTGATGCCTGGGCACGTCGGGACGATCTACGCGGCCACGAACGCGGTCTACACGGGCCGGGCCACAGCCCGCACCGTGAAGGTCCTGCCCGACGGCACGGTCTTCAACGACCGGACCGCACAGAAGATCCGCCGGCAGGAGCAGGGACACCGGTATGCGCAGGAGCAGCTCATCAGGCTCGGAGCACTGCGGCCGCGCCCCGGCGTCGACCCGGCCGTGTGGCTGCGCGACGCCCTGGCCGCAGTCGGCACCCGCAACGTCCGTCACCGAGGCCCCCACCGCTGGGTCTTCCGGTTGGGCAACACGCGCCGTGAGCGCGAGGAGATACGGCTTGGCCTGCCGGCACGCCAGCCCCATCCCAGGCAACCCGACGCCGAGAACGTCCGGTCCTGATCACCAGGCGCGGAGCGACGACGTTCCAGCTCCGCGCCCCACTCACCGCCCCCTCGGCGGTCCCGTCTGAAAGGCATACTGACTGTCATGGCCACCATCACGGAGCTCCTCCTGCAGCTCGCCGCCGAGTCCGCCACCGCGGCGGAAGCACGGCTGCGCCGACTGCTGTACGAGGGCAACGCGCTCTACCACCAGGGGCTTGAGGAGACGCGGACCGAGCTCGCGGATCGCTTCCGCGGCCTGTCCACCGGTCAGTTGTGTGAGGACAGCGCGGAGGCTGGCTTTCCCGGCGCCGAGAACCGGGAGGAGGCGTTGAGCCGCCTGGCTCTTGCCTCGTGGCAGCACACGCCGGGCGCGATGGCGTTCGACGAACTGGCGGCGCATGCCGCGCGCCAGGGTGTCTGTCTTCTCGCTGAGCGGTACTGACGCTCAGCGATCGTGGGGAAAGGCTGCGCCGGCGGCTGGACACCCCTCCAAATTTGGTGCCATTATGAGCTTTGGGTCGGAAGGGCCGTCCCGTCTCGCGAGAACGGATGCGACCACCATGGCCGGCAAGCCGAAGAAGCAGGACCCCGTCGACTCCCAGGAGCTCGCCGCGGAACTGGGGATCAGCGCCGGTCGCATCAACTCGCTGTACGCCAAGCGCGCAGAGAACGAATTCCCCGCCCACGTCGACCAGCGCGGCCGCGCACGACTGTGGGACCTGGACGAGGTCCGGAAATGGCACGAGGGCAGACAGCCTTCGCGTCTGGAGGAACTCTCACTGGTCGGCGATCCGGACGAGCTTCTGAACGCCTCGCAGGTCGCGAAGGTGTTGGGCTACAAGAACAAGAGCCAGATCACCACCTACCTGAAGGAACACCCGGGCTACTTCCCCGAGCCCGACGAAGTCGAGCATCTCGGGACCTACACGCGGAAGTGGTGGCGCCGCCGGACCATCGCCGACTGGCGTGCCGGCCGGCCCGGCAAGGGCAAGCGGGCCGGAGCAGCGCGTCAGGCGCCTGCGTTGCCCGACGTACCGGCCGATGGGGATCCGGACGAGCTGCTGTCAGGGACCCAGGCCGCGGCACTGCTCGGTTTCAAGAGCCTCAATTCCTTCAGCAGTTCGCGGTCCCAGGGCAACCTGCCGCTGCTGGACGAGACCGACGGGCTCACGCCCCTCGGCAGACGCGCTTGGACACGCCGGCGCGTCCTCGAGCAGAAGGCGCAGCGCGGCTGACGAGGCGGGTAGATACACCGCCTCCCACAATCGCGGTTTTCGGGTATTGGGGATCGTTGTCCCCCGCTTGGGCCCGGAGACTGCGCGATGGCCGGTATGGCGTGGCTCGCCACCACGTCCCGTGCCTGGCTTCGACCCGGCGCGAGCCGGTCATCGTTCGTGGAGCCCCGCCCACTCGGGCGGGGCTCCACCCGTTGCGCAAGCGGGAACAGTGCGGAATTCCACGCATGGCTCGTGGCGCGTCGGCGCAGGCGGTGTTCTTGCTTCAACGCTTGCTGTACCGCTGCATGACCTGGTTGGCACCCCAGCCGCCGGCCACCGCGGCCCCTGCCGCTGCCGCCCAGGTGAGTGTGGAGGGCGCCTTCAGGGCGGATAGCAGAAGTCCGGCCAGGCCGAAGGCGACGGTCGCTCCCAATATCAACAGCCAGAACCTGAGCCGTTCAGCGAACCAGGGATCCTGTCTCATTGCTCTGCCCTTCCTACCAGGTGTCTCCGCCAGGACGCTTGCGGCTACCGCCGCGCCTGGGTGTCCGCATACCCCTTCACACTGCTTGTCTGCTCTGCCGAGCCGGCGTGAGTCGGAGGGCTGGCGCATCTCATGAGGGGACTTCCCTTCTGGTGTGAAGTGCCGTACGTGGTCTGGTGTCCTTGCCCCATCGGTGGGTGGGGGGCGGGCGGGTAGGGGCCGAGCGGGCCGGCGGGTGCGTGGCGCTGTCCTTGGGTAGTCGGGTTGGCTGGGCGTGTGAGGGTCGAGGTGACCTGGTCGGCGAGTTGGACCATGAGCCGCTCGCGGGCGATGAGCGCTGCGGATGCGGTGAGGGTGTCCTGGTCATGCAGCAGTCCTGCGGCATCCCACAGCACGTGCTGGCCGATCTCGGCTGGCCGGGGTAGGTCGTGGCGGTCGGTTCGGGTGTCCGCCCTGGTGAGGACGGTCTGCAGGGCGGTGAGGCGCTGGAGGTAGCGGACCGCGGCATCGCCACGGATGGTGCGCACGTGCTGTCGGGCCTGGGCGTCGAGGTTCCCGGGAAGGCGATCTGCCAGCATCGGGGCCACCAGCACGGCCGGCAGGATCACGTCCCACGGGGCGCCGTGCACCACGACGAGGAGACCGGCAGCGAGGCTGGCGAGCGTCACGGCGAAGACCCAGAGACGCAGTGCCCACGGGATGCTGGGGTGCAGGGCGATGCGGCGGGCGGGGCGCCGGGTCAGCCAGCGCACGGCCAGCCGCTGTATGCGGGTCGCTGCGGGGTCGAGAACGCTGATCAGGTGGGGGATGGCGGGGAGCGTGCCATCGGTCGGAACGGTCCAGGCGAGCCAGCCCCACCGGGCGCGCTCGTTGATGAGAACGTGTCGGCAGTCGGGCGGGCAGCCGTCGTCCCGTCGATGGCTGGTGCGCAGAGCGCGGGAGCGTTCGGTCTCCCACCGGTGCGGGTCGTTGGCAAACGGGCGCGGGGACTGCGGGTCGGCTGCTGGCGAGGCGTGGATCGTGTGGTCGGTGCTCACGGGGTGGTTGGTCCTTCCTGGGCTTTGGCGGAGGCGCAGGTGGCGCAGCGTCCGTCTCCGTCGGGATGAGCGCGTCTGCGGGTGGGACCGGGGCAGGTGCGGCACAGGGGCCAGTCGAGGCAGGCCGGGCAGAGGTCTTGTCCGTCGGCTCGTCCGGGCGGCCGCATCCGGCGTACTCGGTGAGCGCCCGGTAGGTGAGGGCTTCGCCGACCGTGTGCGGTGGGTGCAGGGCCGGTCGGTGACCGGCTCGCCGAAGTCCAGAGCGGGGGTGGTCCAGCTCTGGGGCGGAGGCAGGACGGAGGCTGCCCGGATCCTGGCGGCGACGATGGCGCCGACGGACGTGTGGATGTCGTCGGGCACTGGCCGGCCGGCGATGATCTGGTCGACTGAGGAGGCGGGCAGGGTGCTGTGCGCCGATCGGCAGGAGCACGGCGCCGCCTGGCGAGAGCGTGCCGTCGGCCGGCAGTTCGTCTGGGCTCGCTGACGTGGGGTACGGCGGCGTGCCGTTGAGTGGCTGAGTGCGCGTGCATGGCCTGACCTCATCGCGCAGGCCCCACCGATCTGGCACCCACCGGACCCACCCACGGGTCACGATCCGGCGACGGCAGCAGTTCACGGTGCGCAATTGGAGACCTCCAGGGGCTGCACCGGCCGTCGCTTGCGCAGTGAGCGTCTTCTTGTCTCGCGCCGTGTTGCGCAGTCAGTGGGACTGAAGCCCGGCTGGGCGCGCGTGCCGTCCTGGTTGCGCAGTGCTCGTCGACCCAGCGATGTCGGCGTTGCGCAGCCGGACGTCATCGCCCTCTACGGGGTGCGCAGTCGCTGTGTTGAGGACGCGGAGGAGGGTGCGCAGCTGGCGGCGCGCAGCCGGTTCTCGTGGCCGGCGGCGGGCTGTTGGGCGTCGGGTTGGTCGCGGTGATGGAGGACCGGTGGGGGCACTGGTGGGGCCCACCAGTGCCCCCACCGGTCCTTCGTAGCGCTTTCGTGATCGTGGTGGGGGCTTGGTGGTGGGGAGATCGGTGGGGGGTGGCCGCTTGCCTCGGGTCAGCACGAATTCCGTTCTGACCTGGGAGTGTTCGAGATGGCCTCAACGATTCGGTCGCGCGGAGGGCCAGGCCCTTCGTCGATGGCTGGCCTGTCGCTGCGTCGCATGCATCGCAACGTCCGCATCGGCCGGGCGCTCCTGTGGGCGGCCGTCGCCAGTGGTCCACTCGCCCTCGCTGTCGCCCTGATGCCCGCACCGGCGGTCGTGCCGACGGCAGTTGCGCCGCCGGCTCAGCGAACGGTTGCGCAGCCCTCGCAGGATCCGTCCGGCTACGCGGAGCTGTTCGTGTCGTCGTGGCTGCGCAGCAATGCGCACGACGAGGAGTCTGCGCAGTCCCGCCGTGCACGGTCGATGGCGCCGGACGTCGCGCTTCCCGAACCGGCCGCCGTTGCGCAGTCGCGACTGGAGGGGGTGCGGTCGGTGCGCAGTGTGAAGGACGGACGCAACTGGGTGGTGACGGTGGCTGCGCAGTGGGCGAACGGATCCGTGCGCTACCTCGCGGTGAAGGTTGCCACCGGGGCGGGCGGCAGCACGTTCATAGTCGACGGTCCACCGGCCGTGGTGGCCGGCCCGTCTGTTGGCACGGCTGCGGTGTCGGCGTTCCGGGTGAACGTGCCGTCCGGTGCGCTGTCGTCGACGGCGGCTGAGTTCCTGCGCAGCTACCTGACGGGCGTGGGAGAAGTCGACCGCTACCTGGCGCCGGGCACGACGCTGGCGGGGCTTGCGGTCGGTTCGTTCACCGCGGTCGACGTGGGGGAGGTTCTGTCGGCCGACGAGGCCGGCGCCGGTGCAAAGGTTCCCGCCGACGGCACACGGGCTCGGGTCGAGGTGGCGGTGACCGCCCGGGCTGAGGGCGGGGTCACGTGGCCGCTCAGGTACGAGCTGACGCTCAGCGCCCGCGACGGGCGGTGGGAGATCGCCTCCCTGGACTCCGCAGCCGCCTCCCCGGCGGGAGGTGCGCGATGACGAACGGGCACTCGCTGGTGACGGCCGGGGCGCTCGCCGACCTCGGGAACTCCTGGATCGACATGCTGCAGAACTGGGTGACCAAAGGGCTCCCCGTCGTGCTGCTGCTGATCGTGGTCGTGTACGCGCTGCAGCGGTTCTCGCTGAAGGCGGCGATCGGCGCCCTGATCCTGATGGTGTTCGCGCTGGGCATCTACATGGCCCGCAACACCTTGGCGGGGATGGTCCAGGACGAGGTCGACCACCCGAAGTCCGCTCCCCTATCCGTCGTGCAGCCGTGGCCTCCCGTGCCGGTGCCGCCCGCGGTGACGGGACGTGTGCTGTGACGGCGCCCGATCAGGAGCGAGTGAGCCGGTACTACACGACGGCCCGGCGGCACCCCTGGGTGCTGGGCAAGATCGGCGACTTCAAGCTGATCCTCGGGCCCTACACCCCCGCGCAGATCGTCGTCGGTGCTGCGGGCGCCGTTCTCCTGGGTGCGACGACGGCGTGGTGGACGTGGATGGGGCCGCTGCCCCTGGTGGCGTGGGTGGCCGCGATCTGGCTGGTGCGCAGCCCGCGCATCGCGGGTCGGGCGCCGTTCCCGGCTGCCGTTGGGTGGTTGTCGCTCGCCGCGCAGCCCGCGTCCGGGCGGCTGCGCGGGAAGGCGGCCCGCGATGCCCGCCCCTGCGCCCTATACGGCGGGTTCGGCATCGAGGGCCTCGAGGCCGCAGGCGTCCGGCCGGCGCGCGTCGCTGCCCGTTCTGTGGTCGCCGGCCGGGGCCGGGGGGAGCGCCGGGTGCGGTTGCCTCGCCGGGACCGCCGGCCGGCGCCGGTTGCCGCAGCACGGAATTCGGCGGTGCAGCGACTGCTGGCCCAGGCGGCTGCCCGTCGTGAGGGGGGATCTCAGTGAGGGTGTCGATCCGGCACATCGCCGGTCATCTGGTGTGGACGGCGCACGGCACAGTGTGGGCGATCTACCGCCTGCATCCCGGCCCGGGCGGGGATGGCCGCAGCGCCGAGTCGGTACAGGGGGCGTATCTACCCGCGCAGGTGAGGGACGAACTGATCGCGAAGGCCGCCCACTTGGTGCGGTCCTTGGCCCTGGCCGGCTCGCCCCGCCTGTACGGATTGTGCGCGCAGGTCGATGCCGGTGAGGTCGCCCTGAAGATGCTGGAGGGCGCGGACGCCACGGCGGCTCCGGCCAAGGCCTCGGGCATGCACCCGTGGGCGGAGGTCGCCGATGCCGCCCTTGATCTGCTGGCCGACCAGGAGATGCATCAGCGGACGTTGTGGCTGGCCGTCCCCCTGGTCGCCGAGCGGGGCAGCATGCAGAGGTCCGCGACAGCCGGAGCGCTGTGGGCCGAGCTGTCGGCGTCGCTGGGGGTGAAGCCGGCCGCGGTGACCCGCCGCGACGTGGCCGCCTACCGGCAGTTGGCGGAGCAGGTCGAGCAGCAGCTGACGGGGTCGGTGTCATTCCGTCCCGCAACGCCCGCGGAGGTCGTGTGGATGGTGCAGCACGCCCTGTGTCGGGGCCTGGATGAGCCGCTGCTGTCGCAGGCCGCCGCCAGTCCGCTGTATGGCGGGCAGGTGAGGGGCGAGTACCTGCAGTCCCCCAGCTACGCGGACCTGGGTCAGGTGCGGCTGCTGGAGGGCGGAACGGACGGGCAGCGCGCCCAGGACGAGGACCAGGACGTCGTGGAGGACGGCAGAGTGCCGGGCGCGCGCGGCCGCCGTCCGGAGCGCGGCCGGCGTGGCCGGGATTCGGCGGGGCCGTGGTGGCGGCGTGGTGACAGCTCGCCGCTGGTCCGGCGCTGGCTTCAGGTGGAGACGGAGCAGGGCGTGGGCTACCAGGCGCATCTGGCGCTGGCGGAGTGCCCGCCTGCGGTGAGTGTGGAGTCCGCTGATCTGTTCGCGCAGTTGGAGTCGCTGGAATTCCCCGTCGACTTCTGCGTCGACCTGACGATCGTGTCCGCGGACAAGGCGCGGCGCCAGGTGCAGCGCAAGAAGACCGAGCTCGTCGACCAGTCGGACCAGTACGCGGCCCGGCCCACCGGAATGCCCGCCTCGCTGCTCAGTGCGGCACGGGACCTGGGTGATCTGGATGCCCGGCTGGCCCGCACGAGTGTCGAGGTCGAGGTCCAGTCGGTCACGACGCTGTGCGTGTGGGGGCCCGACCCCGCGGTGTGCGACGGGCGGGCCCGGGCGCTGGCCTCGGTGCTGGCGATGGCGGACTACCGTGCGGTCCGGCCCGCCGGGATGCAGGAGTCGCTGTTCACGCTGGGCCTGCCGGCCACCCCCCGCCCGCCTGCGGTGCGCGAGTTCGTCCAGCACCAGGTGTCGGAGGACTGGGCGATGCTGGCGCCGCTGACCTTGAACGAGTGCGGTGACCCGGGCGGGATGCTCCTGGGCGTCGACTTGGACTGCGGGACCACCCGCCCGGTGCTGCTGAACATCGCCGATGCCCCCAAGGCCGATGCGTCGGCGTCCCTGGCGGTCGTCGCCGACCCGGGCGCGGGCAAGAGCGTGCTGCAAAAGCTCGTGACGCAGGCCGTCGTGGACCGCGGCGGCCGCGCGATCTGCATCGACCGCACCCCCTTGCGGGAGTGGGCCACCTTCGCGCGCAGCGCGGCGCCGGGCCGCTGCCAGGTCATCGACGCGGCGGCCGCCGGTCTGTCCATCGACCCGCTGCGGATGTTCCCCGGCCGGGCGCAGGGCACGCACTACGCGCTCAGCTACCTGACCCTGCAGTTGGGCATCGGGCCGATGACGGTGGCCGGCGGCGTGCTGCACCGGGCGGTCGAGCTGGCGGCGCTGCGCGCCCAGCCGTCCATGCAGCAGGTCATCGTCGAGCTGGAGGACATGGCGGCCAGCGCCGACGGCACGCGCCGGGATGCGGCGGCCACTCTCGTGGACCTGCTGCGGATCGTCGCGTCCAATCAGCTGGCCTCGATGGTCTTCGATCCGGCGCTGGAGCCGGTGCAGTTGGGCGACGATGCCCGCGCGGATCTGATCGTCATCACGACCGCGGGCCTGACCCTGCCGCCGCGTGAGGCCATGGCCAACCCCGAGGTCCTCAAGCAGCAGCCGCTGGAGGCTTTGATCGGCCGGGCGGTCCTCTACCTGATCGCAGCGATCTCCCGGCAGACGGCCTTCGAGGACGTCTCCCGGTTCTGCGCGATCGCGATGGACGAGTTGTGGTGGCTCTCCAGTTCCTCCGAGGGTGAGGCCCTCATCAGCGAGGTCCTGCACGACGGCCGCAAGCACTTCGCCGGCCTCATCGCCGGCGCCCAGGACGCTCTCGAACTGGGCAAGGACCGCGGCCTGTTCGCCTACCGCGCGTGCGGACGCACCAGCGACCGCGAGCGGGCCCGCCGGGCCCTTCAGTTCGTGGGACAGAACCCGGACGACCCCGAGATGCTCCGCCTGGTGACGACGGGCCTGTCCCCCGTCGGGCACCGCGGCCGCGAAGGCGAGATGCTGCTGACGGCTCCGCGGATGAACACCTCGCGCATCAAGGTCCTCATCCCCGAGGTGCAGCGCCTCAAGGACGGTGTCACCACCACGCCCGGGCAGCGCCCCCACCCTCTGCCTGCCGTGCCGGACGCTGCCGTCACGCCTGCGGGCCGCCAGACGGCGGGTGCGTCGTGATCGGCCACCGGGGCCTTTGGACGTGGCCCCTGATGCGCCGCCTCGATCGCGGATCGCTGCGGGCGGCTGCTTTCACGGTGGGTATCGCGTGCGTGTTCCTGCTGGTCAACAGCCAGGTCGCCTACGCCGCCGACGGCGGGGAGGGGCTGCTGTCGCCGCTGAACGTGGACAGTTCCGAGGGCGTGCCGATCGACGGATACGAGCTGTCCGCGCAGGGCGGTTCGGTGTTCTCCCTGAAGTCGAATGCGTACGCGTTCATCATGTCCGGCCTGTTCACCCTCATCCGGCTGGTGGTGGGGCTGTCCTGCTGGGCCGTCGAGTTCGCCTTCCGCTTCCCGCTGATCAAGCTGCTGGCGGCCCCGGCGCAGAAGGCGGCCGACTCCTACAACCACGCGGTCGTCGACACTCTCGGGCTGAAGGGACTGCTCCTGGCGTGGGCGTTCGCGTTCGGTCTCGTCCTGTTCGTGCGCGGGAAGATCGGCAAGGGGCTCGGGGAGATCATGCTGACGCTGCTGATCGCGGCGTTCGCGGCGAGCGCGTTCGTCCGTCCCGACTACCTGCTCGCCCAGGACGGGCCGCTGGCGCAGAGCCAGCAGGCGGCCGCCGAGGTCGCGCAGGCCACGGTCGCCTCCCACGACTGGGGCGGCAAGATCAGCTCCAGGGGCCCGTGCGACGGCATGGCCGGCAACGCCGAACTGAAGTGCCTGAAGGTGGAGGACGCCAGGCCGCTGACCGCGACCGAGATTGCCCGGCCGATCGAGGACTCCCTCACCAACGCGCTGGTCGTCAAGGGCTACATGCTGCTGGAGTACGGGCGGGTCCTGGACCCCGGCAAGCCCGCCGACCGCACGGCGTACGCGGTGCACCTGAAGTGGGTGACCGGCGGCTACAAGCCCGGGCCGATGGACGACAAGACGAAGAAGGCGTGTTCCCTGGTGCGCGGCGCGCTGCGCAAGGTCTGCGAGGAGGAGCACACCGGAGACGGCAAGTCCGGCAGCGTGAAGCTCCCCGACTTCACGCCCGGCGGCCAGTTGCTGGACAGCGTCACCCCCGTGCTGAGTTCGGAGGACGCCCGGTTCGCCGCGTTCCTCGCCGACATGAAGAAGGCCGGCCCGGTGGGCAAGGCCTGCGCCGACTACGCGGCGGAGCCCAGCGGATCGCGGGCGGCCGGGACGCTCATGCTGCTGGTCGCGGCGCTGCTGATCTGCGCCATCCCGCTGTCCGCGTCGGTAGTGCTGCTGGGCACGCAGGCCGCTGATGCAGCCGCGGCCGCCGTCGGCGGGGTGACGCTGGTGTGGTCCATGCTGCCCGGCCCCAGCCGGCAGGCCGTGTGGAAGTGGCTGGCGCTCCTGGCGATGAGCATCGCCCTGATGTTCGTGACCTGCATGTTCCTGCCGTTCTACGGCATCGGAATCGACGCGGTGTTCACCGACGGGCCCGATCTGCCTGCCGAGCGGCTGCTGGCCCTCGATGTCGTCGGGGTGGTCGGCGCGGCAGCCCACCGCCAGCTCCTGAGGTCTGTGACCACGTTCGGCCAACGCCTCGCGGTCCGGATGCGGTACGCGAAGGTCGGCGGCACTCATCTGCCGGGCGACAGCTCCGAGTTCGGGGCCGCGCTCGCCGTCCACGCTGCGGGAACGGGCGCCGGCGGACTCGGCGGCGGTGGATCGCTGACCGGCGGTTCGTGGCTGGGAACCCGGCACCGGATCATGCAGTCCGTGTCAGGGCTCACCGACGGCACAGGGACACCCCTTCCCACCAGCCGGATCATCAACGACGCCGGAGCCGAAGTATCGCGCGGGCTGGCCCCGCTCGGCCTTGCAGCCGGGGGCGCGCGGCTCGCCGCGCGCGGCACCTGGGGCCTGCTCGTCGGCCGGCGTCCCGAGGAGCCCGCTCTGGAACGGCTGCGCAAACCGGTCGCCGACGCCGACGCCCCGCCCGGCACCCAGCCCCACCAGGGCCAGTCGAGCCCGAACGGGCAGCCTGCTCCGGGCAGTGGGCGGATGCCGCACCGACAGGGCCCGCGCGACCGGTACCGCAACGCGGAGGGCCAGATCTGGGACCACGACACCGGCGACCTGCTGCACGAACAAGAGAGCGACCGGACGCTGCTGTCGACCCGGGCTCACAACCGGCTCGTCCGGCTGCGCGGCTACCGGGCGGTGCACCGCACCGGCCGCATCGCCTACGGAGCGACGCTGGGCCTGCCACGCACGGTCCGCACCGCGCGCACCCGCTCCACCGAGTACCGCGACGACGTGAACCAGTTGCTGCGCGTGTGGGGCCACACCACCCGCCAGGATGCACACAGTTGGCGAGGCCGGCCATGACCGGGCCCGCGCCGGCTCCCCGGCGCCGTCTCAAGCGGTGGCTGCTCGCCGCGCTTCTGCCACTCCTCGCCGCAGGATGCTCCGCTCTGCCGCTGATGTCCACGATGAACGCGCTCACCGCGGTCGCCGCGGCCGGCAGCGCCAGCGCGCTTGGGATCGGCGACGAGAGCGGCAGCGCCGCCGACATCCGCCCACGGATGCTCACGGCGTACAAGAAGGCCGCCACCGGCATCGCAGGGCAGGTCCCCCGCTGCAAGGGCATGACCTGGCCGGTGCTGGCCGGGATCGCCAAGGTCGAGTCGAACCATGCAGCCGGCCGCTCCATTTCTGCGGCCGGGGACATCCGGCCGAAGATCTATGGGGTGCTGCTGAACGGCTCCGGGTCCGGCGGGAACACCACGTCGTTCCCTGACACCGACGGCGGGAAGTGGGACGGGACGGCGAGCGGCGAACGGGCCGTGGGCCCCTTCCAGTTCCTGCCCTCCACCTGGGAGAGCACCGGCCGCGACGGCAACAGCGACGGCGTGCGCGATCCGCACAACGCCGACGATGCCGCCCTGGGGGCAGCCGTGTACCTGTGCGGGCACGGCCGCAACCTCACCGACGTGGCCCAGCTGCGGTCAGCGATCCTGCAGTACAACCACTCCGGGACCTACGCGGACACCGTGCTGGGCTGGATCAGCCGGTACCGGTCCGGCGCCCCGGGGAACCTGTCCGGGTCGGTCGCCACCGTCGTGAACGCGGCGCTCGCCGAACGCGGCGCGCCCTACTCGTGGGGCGGCGGCACCACCCGCGGCCGCAGCTTCGGGATCTGCTGCACCCCGAGCGGGAAGTCCGGGGTGTCCGTCTTCGGCTTCGACTGCTCGGGCCTGACCCTGTACGCGTTCGCCAAGGCCGGCATCCGGCTGCCCCACAACGCCGACGCCCAGGCCGCGTTCGGCCGGCGCATCCCGGCCAGTCTCGGCCAGGACGCGTTGAAGGCCGGTGACCTCGTCTTCTTCGCGGACGGCTCCGGGGTGATCTATCACGTCGGTATCGCGCTGGGCAGCGGCACGATGGTCAACGCGCCGCGTCCCGGAACGGTCGTGCGCGTCGACCCGATCGACGCCATGTCCGGCTACGCGGGAGGAGCACGCCTCCTATGAGATCAGGCCGTGTCTCCGGGCGCCCGTGGTGGCTGCTGTGCTGCGCAGCCCTGTTCGTTTGCCTCGCCGGCTGGCTCCTCACCCCGCGCTCGCCCGTGTCCGCGCCTGCACCGACGACGGCACAACCGCAGGCGAGCGGGCCGGACTCCCCCGGCCAGACGAGGCTCGCGGCCCCGGCCTCACCGCAGGCGACGGCGGCACCGTCCGCGAGTACGGCCGCCGCATCTTCGGCGCCGAGCCCGGCACGCGAGGTGCCCACGTCGCGCGTCGACGGCGCGGTGCAAAGCCGCCTGGAGCGGTCCTGGCCAAAAGATCTCCCGACGGCCACGGCGCTCCGTCTGGTCCGCGACGGTGAAGCGGTGCTGCACGCGGATGCCACCGGCAGCGGCCGCGACCGGTGGCCAACGGCCTTCGGCACCTCCCGGCCCGGTGCGGGCGAGTTCACCCGCCTGCGGGTCCAGGCGGCGATCGCCCGCCGCGACGGCAGCAGCCGGCAGGCCGTGGTGCACCTGGTGTGGGCCGGCACCGACCCGGGAGGCAGCTACGCCGAAACCCGCGTCACCGACATCTACTTCACCCTCACCTCCACGAAAGGACACTCGGTGTGGACACCGCAGCCGCTTCGCTGATTCCGCTGGCCGCCCAGGGCCTGTCCGGCTGGGTTCTTGTCCCCCTCAACGTGGCTCTGTGGCTGGCCTACCACTGGTACTGGCTCGTCCTGGCCCTGCTCATGGCCTGCGCCGCCGGCGAGTGGCTGGTCCGGCGGCTCGCCGCGAAGGCCTCCCAGGAACGGATGGCCCTGGAACTCGTCCCGGCCTCGCACTTCGACCCCGGCTTTGAGGAGATCTTCCGCCGCGGTGTGGAGCTGACCCGGGCCTCGACGTCGCTGCCGTGGTGGGCGCCGCGACGCAGCAAGTCGGTACGGATCAGGTTGCGCGCCGACGGGGCCCATCCGCTCGTCTACCGCGTCGAAGGTCCCGCCGGGGCCGAACGCCTGCTGAGGACAACACCGTTCGGGCCGGCCGTGCGCACCACCCGGGGTGCGGCGCTGCGCGAGACGCCTCACGAGCATGAGGTGCGCGCAGAGTTCGTTCTGCGAGGCAACCCGGTGGCCGAACTACGGGAGGTGCCGCTGGTCCCCGATCCGCTCCAGCCGCTGATCGACGCCGTGGCCGACGTCCGGGCCGAGCTCGGAGACCTCGCCGAGGTGTGCATCGACCTACAGCGGGCCCCCAAGTGGGCGCTGCGTGCACGACGGTTCCAGGTGATGCAGCGGGCCCGGCAGGACGAGCAGCGCGAGACCGCGCGGACCTGGCGGCTGATGCACCAAAACAGTCTGCGCTGGGGGGATTCCCTGCTCGGTGAACTGGAGCAGCTGGCCACGCGAGGCGGGCAGCCGAGGGGACGGGAGATGGGTCGGGTCCTGGCGCCCCCGGCGCCGGAGCGAATCGACCGGGAAGAGGTCCTTGGCAAACTGGCGCAGGACGACCACCTGGTGCGCGTGCAGATCCTGGTGCGCTGTGCCTCGAACGTGGAGGGCCGGGCGTACGCACGCCTGTCGCGGATTCAGGCCGGCTTCGATGTGTTCGGGGGGTCGGCTCGCTGGGCGATGCGCGGGCTGCGGATCGGGCCGTGGCGGCTGGGAGCCGATCGGTGGCCGCACCGTCGTCACTTCGACTCGCGCTGGGACACCGGTCAGTGCCGGCCGCCCGGCGCGAACTGGGTCCGCTTGAACGAGTTGCTGGGCTTGCTGAAGCCTCCCACCGTGCACAGCCGTCTTCCGGTGCTGCCCGTCCAGCTTCCGACGTTCGAGATGGGCAACCGGTCGCTGCTGCTGCAGGGCTGGTACCGGGGCCCCGACGGGCAGCGCCGCCAGGTCGCCACCCATGCAGAGGAGACCTTGTTCGCGTTGTCCCTGGGCAAGGCGGGCGGCGGCAAGACGGAACTGGCCCTGGCCCAGGCCATCGCGTACGCGCACGCCGGAGGGGGACTGCTGTTCATCGACCCGCATCACGACTCGTGGCAGCGAGGCGCCCCGTACCTGGCCCACCCCGCCGTGGCGGACCGGATCGCCCGAATCGACCTTCGGGGCCAAGGGGGCGGGGTGAGCTCCTGGAATCCGATCAGCATGCACCACAGCCGGGCCCGCCACGAAGTCGTCGAGGACGTCGTCGACGCGTTCGCCTCCGCGTTCGGCTGGGACGACGCGTCCGCCCCGCGCGCCCTCGCCATCTTCACTGAGGCACTCACCGTGCTGACCACCATCAACGCGGCCGCCTGCCGCCTGCAGCGGTTCGATGACCAGGCCACCCTCTTCCACCTCCGGCCGCTGCTGACCGACGACGCCTTCCGGGCGGAGGTGCTCGCGGCCGTGGCCGATGACCTGGACAGCGAGTCCCGCGCCTGGTGGCACACCGTCGCCCCGACGCTGCCTCCGGACGCCTTCACCGTCATCCTCAACCCACTGGGCCGGCTGGCAGCCAATCCCATGACACGGGCGTTCCTCGGCCAGGGGCGCGGCGTCTACGACATCCGCTCGGCAATGGACCACCGCATGGTGGTGTGGATCTGCACCGCGGGCAGTGGGCCCACCGACCGTCTCGTGGTCGCGCTCATCGCGCGGGACCTGCTGCGGGCGGGACGCTCCCGCATCGACACGCCAGAAGCAGAACGGGTGCCCTTCCGCGGCTACCTCGACGAGATGATCACGCTGGCCGGCTCCGCGTCCGGATCTTTGGCCAGCATGTTCGAAGACTTCCGCAAGTTCCGGATCCACCTGCACGGCATGACCCAGCTACTCGGCCGGCTACCGCAGTCGGTGCAGCAATCCCTCGTGCAGAACGCCTCCACGCTGGCCACGACCCGCGGATCCCGGGCAGCGGTCACACCCATCACGGAGGAGTGGGGCGGCTATCCGGCCCCTGCGCACGTAGCCGTGCTCCCGCAGTACCACCACTACGCGTCATTCACCGTGCACGGACAGCGCATCGGCCCGATCCGCATCGAGGGCCCGCACTTGGACGACGTGTTCGCCGACCTGGCCCGCCCCGGGAAGGTCGCAGCCCTGGAGGCGGCGGCCGACGCACGAGCGCAGGTCCGGCCCCTGAATGAGCTCACCAGGCAGGCCAACGAGCAGCTGACCCGGGTACGCAGCCTTCTTTCCAGCCTCTCCTCCGTTTCCACGGCCAGTTCGTCCACCAGCCTGATCAAGCAGAGGGACTACCAGTGACCGCCATCCCTACCCGTGACGGCATCTTCGTGCCTGCAGTCCACGAGACGCTGCCGCAGCAGATCATCGCCGCTCTGGCTCAGCACCGGATGGCCACCGCAGGCCAACTCGGGCACCTGCTCAGGCCCGACTCTGCTCGGCAGACAGTGTCGCGACCGTTGAACCGGTTCCGCCGCGAAGGCCTCGTCGACTTCGTGCCCCTGCCCAACTCGCGTGCCAGGGCCTGGTTCCTCACCGCTGAGGGCGCCCAGCTCGTACGAGACCTTCCCCATATGCGGGGACGGCCGGCCCCGCCCGTGACCTCGCGGACCGCGGCTTCCCTGAAGACCGCCCACACCCTGACGGCGGTACGCACCCATTTGGCGTTCGTCGCCGACGCCCGTCGCCGGGGGGACGAACACGACTACCTGGACTGGACTCCGGAGGTCGCCCACGCGTTGGGGGACCGGGAGCGGCTCATCGCTGACGCATTGATGCACTACGTGCTGCACGGGCAGGACGGCCGGCGCACGAAGCTCCGGTGCCTGGTCGAGGTGGACCGTGCGACCACCAGCAGTGAGCGGCTGGCCCGCAAGCTGATCGACTACGCCCGCCTGCACACCTATGCACCCTCCAGGCAGCGGACCCGGCAGCCGCACGTTCCGTTCTGGCAGCGGTCCTACCCTGTGTTCCCGCGCATTCTGTTCGTGCTCACGGGCGCGAAGCCCGTACGGCTGGCGAACCGGATCGAAGACCTTCGGGCGATGGCCGCAGAACATCCGTTGGTGGCTCCGTTCGCCCGGGCCGTGCCCATGGGGGCAGCGGTGCTGGAAGAAATCGAGGAGCACGGCGCGACCGGTCCGGTATGGACGCCGTTGAAAGGGCACGGCGGCGACCAACGCTCCTGGACCGATCTGTGACCCGCGCCACACCATTTCGAACCATCACAAGTGCACAGATCGCCTTGTCGACATAGAGCCTCTTGTGTGCCCCGGTACGCCCGCGAATGCCCGGTTCAAGTCCCCGTTTCTGCTGGGCAGTTGACCACCTGCTGCGTAGCCTGCCGACTACGGAAGCACATCACCGCAGGTGGGACCAGGCCGCGCCAGGCGGTTGCCGTCGGTGCAGGGCGATCGGAGCAAGGGGCATGTTCATTGGAGCCGTTGGGGGAGACATCGTGACATCGCACGCCGGCCTTCGGGGCCGCTTCACCGTTCGCATCCGAAACCGCGCCGTCGCCGCAACGGGCGCAGTGCTCTGCCTAGCCCTCCCTCTCACGGGGTGCAGCGACGACGGCAGCAACGATGCGGCCAAGCCGGCTACCCCGTCGCAGTCCCGGGCCTCGACCATCGCGCCGTCGCCCGCGGATCCGCAGGCGACGGAGACGAAGGCGGTCCTGTCCGCCTACTCCAGCTACTGGCAGGAACAGGTCACCGCCTACAAGACGGGCTCCGTCAACGGCACCCGGCTCAAGAAGTACGCCGCCGGAGCGGCAGTGGCCCGCGTGGAGAGCGACCTGGCGTCCATGAAGGCCAAGGACGTCACCACCAACGGCCGCCCCTCCCACGACGTTCGGGTGACCGCGCTCGCGACGAGCAAGCAGGTGCCGAGCGCGACCCTGTCGGACTGCCTCGACATCTCTGACTGGAAGTGGACCTACCGCAAGTCCGGCGCGGCCGTTCCGTCGCCGAAGACCCAGCTCACCCAGTACCGGACGATCGTCAAGGCCGAGAAGTGGGGGAACCAGTGGATGATCCTCAGCGCGACACCGCAGGCCACGAAGTGCACACACGGCTGATGAAGCGGCTTGTTCCTCTCGCCGCGTTCACGGTTCTCGCCGGGACGGGTCTCACCGGCCAGGCCGCGGCCCAGCCCCACGCCGGTGGCGGCATGTGCACCACGCAGCCCGGGAGTTGGGTCTCCGTGTGCGCCGACGACCACACCGCCCACGGCGGCACTCCCGGCCACAAAGGCGCAGCCACCAAGCCCGTCGGGAAGGCCGGTACGGCGCCGCCACCATGTGTGGTGCAGAAGATGTCGCCGCAGCCTGCCGCGGGCAGCGCCCTGTGGGACGGACACCGGCCGGGTGACGGCGCCGTCTACACCCGGGTCTGCCCCGCGGGCATTGCGGGCGCGCAGGCTGCGGGCAGTCTCATTCTGCCCATCGACACCTTCTGGTCGGCCACCGCACCAGCGCCCGCCGTCGACCCGCGGGTCCTGGCCCAACAAGCCGTGGACAAGATGCTGCTTGAGGGCCCGGACATCGAGATCAGCCCCCGGCCCGGGGGCACCGGCCTGGTCGGGATGCCGGTGTGGATGGCGGCGGGCCAGTCTGCCACCACCTGGGGCCCGAACACGGCGAATGCCTCGGCAGGCGCGGTGACGGTGACCGCCACAGCGAAGGTGTCGCAGGTGGTGTGGTCGATGGGGGACGGCACGTCGGTGACCTGCCACGGCCCCGGCTCGGCCTACAAGACGTCATTCGGGCTGCGGAAGTCCCCCACCTGCGGACACGTCTACGCCCAGCCCTCCAGCACTGCACCCTCCGGCCGATACCGGGTGACGGCGACGGCGACGTGGGACATCGACTGGCAGGTCGACGGCACCGGCGAGGCCGGGCAGCTCACCGAGGTCCGCACCTCCGCCGTGACGCTGACGATCGCCCAATCGCAGGCCCTCAACTCCTGACCTCCAGTTCACGGTTCGACAAGAAGGGCACCGGCTCAGGCTCATGGACACTCAGACGTCATTCCCCCCGCGACTCGATGCCCGACCCCGCGACCTCCCGCCCAGCACCGGTACGAAGAAGACTCCGGGCCGACGCTGGTCAACGACCGTGCTGCTCGTGCTGGTCACGCTGATCGGCGCGCTCGGGGGCGCCGTGGTCGTGGCCCGGGCCGGCGACCGCGTCGACGTCCTGGCCATCGCCCGCGACGTCCCGGCCGGGCACCGGCTGACGGCGCAGGACCTGACGACAGTGTCCTTCGCCAAGGACCCGGGCCTGTCCTCCGTTGCCGCCGCCCAGCGCGCGACTGTGATCGGGAAGCGGGCGGCCGTCGACCTCCGGCACGGCGGGCTCCTCTCGCCCGCGCAGCTCACCCCCGGCGGTGCGCTCGGCGATGCTGCCCAGGTCGTCGGCGTGGAGGTCAAGCGCGGGAACGCCCCCCGGGACGAACTGCGCGCCGGCGACAAGGTCGCCGCCGTGGTCCTGCCCGCCCCCGGCGGCACCGAGGACACCGGCACCAGGGACAAGGACACGGCGTCGGTCACGATCCCGGCGACCGTGAAGACCATCGGTACGCCGGACTCGACCGGGGCGCTGGTCGTCAACCTGATCGTCTCCCCCGCCGACGGGGCCCTCCTGGCGACCAAGGCGGCGGCCAAGCAGATCGCGCTCGTGCGCGAGCCCCGCGAAGGAGGCTCCTGATGGCTCTGATCGCTCTGGTCTCCGCGAAGTCCGACGGTGTCACCACCACGGCGGCGGCTCTCGCGCTCGCCGGCAGGCGGCCCGTGCTGCTCGCCGAATTCGATATGGCCGGGGGGAGCCTGCGGCACGGCCTGCTGCGCAATGTTCCGCGCGACCCGCACGGCGAGCGCCTCGACGGCCGTATCGGGCTGCACCGGCTGCCGCAGGCCGACTGGGCACGCGGTCACGGTGACGGAGACTTCACCCCGCAGGTGGCGGAACATCTGTGGCCGCTCGACGACAGCGACGACAGGGTGGCCCTGCCGGGCCTGACCGACCCACGGCAGGCCGCGTCCCTGACCGGGATCTGGCCGACCTTGCTCAACGTTCTGCAAACCACCGACCAGCAGCTGCGCTGGGACGTTCTCGTCGACGGCGGCCGCCTCGCCTGGGACGGCGGCCGACTGCACCCTGTCCTCACGCCCGCTCCCGTTCTTCGCGAAGCGGACCTGGTGCTGCTGGTGGTCCAGGCGAGCGAGGCGGGCCAGGCCCTCGCCTTCCCCGCCGTCCAGGCGCTCCAGGCCGAACTGGCCGAGGCCGGGCGGGGATGGCAGGCCCTTGGCCTGCTCCTGGTCGGTGACGGCTACCGCAACGAGGAAGTCGGCCACGCCCTGGGAGCACCGGTCCTTGCCAGCCTGCCCTGGGACCCGACGGCCGCCGCCTACCTCGCTACCGGCGGATCCATGCCCCGCGCGGTCACCCGCTCCAGGCTCATGCGCGCGGCACGGGACGCCATGGGACCGCTGCGCGAACACGCCGACCGCAGACGGCTGATGATGCAGATGAGCAGCGCCGTGCCAGCCACCCCAGGTGTCGCCAGCTTGGTGCAGCAGCTCGCCGCCCGCGCCGGAGGCAGCCATGGCTGAGACCTCCCCGCGGAACGGGGCAGCCGGTCCGTACGGCGCGACACGGCTCGCCGGTCTACTCACCGACCACAGCAGCCCGTCTTCAGTAACGGCAGTGCGCACTACACCTCCGACGGCACCGGGCATGCCGGGCGGCCGGTCGGCAGATACAGGCGGGCCCGTGAAGGCGGTCGGGCCGGGAGATGTGGTCGCTGCCGCGTCCCTGCCCGGTGCTCTGCCGGTCCCGTGGGACGCGATCACTGCGCTGCGTCAGCAGGTGGCCGCCGACATCGACGCTCTGCGCAAAGAGCGCCGGGCGGCCGGGACACCGCTGGGAGGCCAGGATCTGGAGGAGGCGGTCCGCGGCCGGGTCCGCGCGCGGGTCGCCGAGTGGGCGCAGCAGTGGGCACTCAGCCACCCTCCGCTGGCAGGCGAGGACCTGGAACGGGTACGGATCGAGGTCTTCAACCTGATGTTCCTGGCCGGTGCCCTCCAGCGGGTCCTGGACCGGCCGGGCGTCGAGGATGTCCTGATCGACGGCGAGTGGATGTACATCGACTCCTACAGCCGGCCCCGCGAGCGCGTCCGCTCCCCTTTCTCCACGCCCGGTCAGGCCGTGGAGTGGGTGAACCAGATGGCCGCGGCCTCCGGACATGGCGAGCGGCAGTTGTCCTATGCCACCGCGCGCGTCGAGTTCGACCTCCCGGACGGATCGCGCGTGGCGGCGACCCTGCTGACTGAAGACGTCGTCATCGCGATCCGGCGGCACGTCCTCGAGCGCGCCGGGCTCGCAGAGCTCGTGCAGTGGGGCGCCGTCGACCCGGTGCTGGCTGCGTTTTTGTCGTCGGCCGTCAAGGCGGGACTATCGATGATCATCGCCGGGGACATGGCGAGCGGGAAGACCACGCTCATGCGGGCCCTGGGCCGGGAGGTCCCGGCGCGTGAGCGGCTGGCGACGCTGGAGAGCGAACCCGAACTGCGCCTGCACTTCGACGATCCCGGCTCCCACGCCCACGTCCTCGCCTTCCGCACCCGGGAGGGCAACGGCGAGCGGGAGGCGACCGGCCAGGTGACCCTCGCTGACCTGGTCCCCGTCTCGCTGCGCTACAAGGCCACCCGGGTCATGGTCGGTGAGGTACGCGGTGAGGAGGCCGTCGCGATGCTGGAGGCGATGATCGCGGGCGGTGCGGGCTCGATGTGCACCCTGCACGCCAAGGACCCTGAGTCGGTCGTCGACCGGCTGATGGTGCCCCTGGCGAGGGCCGGTCTCAGCGACCAGGCCGCCTACCGGCTCATCGCGGCCGCCGTCGACCTCATCGTCTACGTGGACCGCATCGACGAGACCGACCAGGGCGGCCAGGAGCACCGCTTCGTCACGCACGTCTGGGAGACCGCCGGCCGCGGCGAGGGCGGCGGTGTTGCGCTGTCTCCCGTGTTCGCTCCGCGCGAGGAAGCCGGCGAGGAGCGGGCTGTGCCCACCAGGACACCGATGTCCGAGCGCCGGATGCGCAAGCTCGAACGCTCAGGCTTCCACCGCGGCTGGCTCACCCAGTACCCGCACGGCCAATGGCAGCCGATGCGCAGGACGGGAGGCGCGGCATGAGCCTGTCCTACCTGTCCGTTCTCGGAATGGGCGCTGGCGCAGCCTGCGCACTCGGCGGTGCCGGTCTGATAGCTGTCGCGCGCGGCTGGCGCCCGAAGGCCCGCGGCCGCGGAGCGGGACTGCGCGGCCGGGCCGCGCATGCGGTGGCGGAACTCCCGCCCGGGTGGCGGGACAACTACCGGCTGCTCCTGGCGGCCGCCGCGGTGGCCGGGATCGTCATATGGGCGGCGACCGGGTGGCCGGTGCACGGCCTGCTCGCGGCCGCGATCGTCGCCGGACTGCCGTTCATCCTCCACCCCGGCGGATCGGGCCGGGCGGAGATCTCCCGCCTGGAGGCCCTGGCGGAATGGCTCCAGCAGTTGGCGAGCGTCCGCTCCGGCGGCAAACCGCTGGAGGCCACGATCGTCGCCCTGGACACCGTGCCCGCCCTGCTTCGGCATGAAGTCGGCGCTCTCGCCGAGAGGCTGTCCTCTGGTGTGCCGGCGCGGACTGCCTACCGGGCGCTCGCCGACGACCTCGGAGACCGGGTCGGGGACGACATCGCCCAGCTGTTCATGGACCACGTCACCAGCCGCGGCCCCGGCCTCGCCCGCGCCCTGACCGCTCAGGCCTCCCTGGTGGCCCGGCAGGCCGCGGACCTGCGGGACATCGACGCCGAGCGGGCCAAGGCACGCTCCGAAGCACGCCGGGTGTCCCTGTTCGCGATCGCCGTCGTCGGCGCGATCCTCCTCAACGGCAGCTACGCCGCCCCCTTCGCGACACCGCTCGGGCAACTCGGACTCGTCGTCCTGGCGGCCCTGTTCGTCCTCGCTCTCTTGTGGCTGCGGCGGATGGCTGCGATGGATGCCGAACCCAGGACCTTGCTGTCCGCGGAGCAGCGGGACGAGACGAGCGAGCGTGAGGGGGCGTTGCGATGAGTCTGTCCGTTCCCGGCATGCTGCTGGGCGCCGTGACCGCCGGGAGCGCCGTCCTGGCCATCCGCAGTCTGCGCCCGCGCCGTACCCCGCTGGAAGAGGTCCTGCGGCGTACCCACTCCCCCACGGGTCCCTCCGTTCCTTCGTCTGGCGCGCCTGTGGGGCGGGGGCCGGCGGTGTGGGCGGACCGGGTCGGGGCCCGGCTGATGACGACGACCACGTTCGCATCCCGGCTCCCGGTACGGGATCTGTCCCTGCTGGAGATGGCGCCGTCCGCGCTGCTGGGCCGGTGCGCCCTGTACGGGCTGGCGGGCCTGCTCATTCCGCAGTGGATCGTGTTCCTGCTGCGAGTCGGAGGCATCGTCCTCCCCATCGTCGTGCCGCTCGCGGCCGGGATCGGCTGCGCCGTGTTCATGGTGTTCAAAGCCCTGGACGACGTGCGCTCGAAGGCCCGGCAACGACGTCGGGAGTACCGGTACTACACGGCGTCGCTGCTGGAGCGGGTCGCGCTGGCCCGCAGTTCGGATGCCGGTGCCGCCGAGGCCCTGGCCCGGGCCGTGGAGTCCGGCGACGGAGCGGCCGCCGTGCGGATCCGGGACGCCGTCGAACACGCTCGCCTCGCCGGGATTAGCCCCTGGGATGCCCTCGGCCGGCTCGCCGCCGAACTCGACGTGCCCGAACTGGCCCGGCCCGCCGCTTCCCTCGCCCTGGCGGGGGAAGAACAGGCCGCCGTCTATGACCAGTTGGAGGCACAGGCGGCCGTGGTCCGCCGTGGTCTCCTCGCCGACCGCAAGGAAGCCGCGAACGAAGCGACCGAGGCGATGCACGTCCCCGCGTTGGCGATCGTGTTCCTCATGGCCGCTTTCCTCATCGCCCCCGCCCTCATCCGTATCACCACGTTCTGAACGGCCCGCCGGCATCCGGGCCGGCATCTCAGGAGGAGATCATGACGAGCCTTGTCCGCTACCAACTCGCCCGCGCCCGGGAAGCCCTGGCCCGCTACCGCGCGCTGGTGACCTCACAACCCAGCGACCGTGGCGCGTCCGCGATGGAGTGGGCTTTGATCATGGTGGCCGGAGGGACGCTGGTAGGCGTGGTCGCCGCGGCCGCCAACACCACCGTCGGCGAGAAGGCCCTCCAGATCATCGGGTTCTGAGGTGAGTCGGCTCCCGCGTCTTCGCCCGCCCGGACGATGGTGGCGCCAGGACCGCGGCGCCACCGCGCTGGACTTCTCCATGACGGTGCCGCTCGCGTTCCTGCTGCTGTTCGGCATCGTCCAGGGCGGCCTCTACTTCCACGGTCGCTCCGTCGCCCACCATGCTGCCCAGCAGGCTGTCGACGCTCAGCGCGCCTACGACTCCGCGGACGGAGCAGGCTCCGCCGCGGCCCGCACCTACCTGGCACGCATGGGCGGTTCCCTCTCCGACACCGACGTCCAGGTCGCCGACGACGGGAATAGCGTGCAGGTCCGCGTGCAAGGAACGGTGATCAACCTGGTGCCGGGCTGGGGCGGGCACGTCAGCCAGAGCGTGCGCGCCCCTGTCGAGAAGTTCCGCCCATGAAACGGAGACTGCCGCGCCGGTCGCACGACCGGGGATCCGTTGCCTTGAGCACCGCTATCTTCTGGCCGTGCGGGCTAGCCCTGTTCGGCCTACTCATTGCCTGCGGACGCATTGGCCTTGCCGAAGGCGCTGCCGATGCGGCCGCCCGTGATGCCGCCCGTACCGCATCAGTCGCCGCCGACCCGGCGACCGGGCAGGCCGACGCGCTCCAAGCTGCCCGGGCCAGCCTCGACAGCTCCGGAGTGCACTGCGCCGACATCGCCGTCACCGTCGACGCCGGTGAACTCGCTGCGCCGGTCGGGCAGGCAGCGCGGGTCACGGTCACCGTCGCATGCTCCGCACCGCTCAGTGATCTTCTGCTTCCTGGCATAAGCGGGTCGAAGAGGCTCAGCAGCACGAAGTCGTCCGTTGCTGACATATGGTCCAGCAAGGGGGCCTCATGAGTCGCCCGCGCACAGGGTGCTGTCTGACGCCGACCGGCCGCGACCGCGGGGGGATGGAGCTGTTCTACGCCGGCGTCGTCCTCATCGCCTTCCTGTTCATCGGGCTCGTCATCGACGGCGGCCTCGCCCTGGACGCCCAGTCCGACGCCGACTACATCGCCCAGGAAGCCGCCCGGGCTGGCGCGCAGCAGCTCGACCCGGCCCAGGCCATCACCGGCCAGGCCCTACGCCTCGACCCCGATGCCGCAGCCCAGGCCGCCCGCACCTTCCTCACCCAGCAAGGCCTGGACGGCGACGTCACCGTGGGCGATGACGGGCAGAGCCTGACAGTCACCGTGCACGACACCTACCACCCGTACTTCGCGTCCCTGATCGGCGTCAGCTCGATGCCCGTCACGGGAGAAGGCACCGCGACACTGGTCCACCAGGCCGGAGGCTGACTCATGCCCCACTACCCCACCGCACGCCCGCGCGGCAGGCTGCGGGCCACCATACATATCGTGCTGAGCCTCGTCGCGCTGGCCGCACTCGTGGTGGGCGTGCCGTCTGTGCTGCTCTGGCTCGGCACCGTGCCCGCGCACCTGCCGACCCTCGCCGACGTCCGGGAAGCCCTGCTGTCGCAGGACGACAGCGGCACGAGCCTGGTGGCGACGATGACACTGGCCGCGTGGGCGGCCTGGCTGTGGCTGACCATTCCCGTCCTCATCGAGGCCGTCTCCGTCCTGGCCCGGCGCACCACACCTCGCCTGCCCGGGATGGCCACCGGACAGCGGCTCGCCGGATACCTGATCACCGGCCTGCTCCTCGCCGCACCGGCCGCAGCCGCCAGCGCGGCCGACCTCACCGCCGGCCCGGCGGCCACCGCTCCCCACGCCCCCACGAAAGCCGCGGACCTCAACTCCGACAGCCCGTCAGCCGGCCATCACCGGACCGGTGCCGCAGCCGCGATGACGGCCACAACCAGTGCACCGGAGACTGCCGAGTACACGGTAGGAGCAGGCGGAACGACGTGGTGGGAGCTCGCGGAGCAGCTCTTCGGCGACGGCGCCCGCTACCCGGAACTGCGCACCATCAACCCGGACGTGCCCGCCACCCAGTCACTGCTGCCCGAGGGCACCACCCTGCACATCCCGGCGGCCCACTCCCCCGCTGCAGCACGGCAGCAGACGATCGAGCCTGCCGCCTACACCCAGCCGGCGGCGCCGGACACGGCACAGAAGGACACGGGCGTGGACGACAGCCACCACTACGGCACATACACGGTGCACTCCGGCGACAGCCTGTCCCGGATAGCCCAGCGTCAGCTCGGCGACGCCGACCGCTGGCCGGACCTGTACGCAGCGAGCGAGGGGCGATCGCAGCCGGACGGCCTGCCCCGGATCACCGACCCGGACCTGATCTACCCCGGGCAGACCGTCACGCTGCCCCACGCCACACAGCCCGCCCACTCCGGCGCAGCCACGGGCCAAAGCCGACAGAACAACGAACCGGACCACGAGGAACCCGCACCACCGGTCCGGGAACACTCCAGCTCTCCGGCCACACCGAAGGCCGACGGGCCAGCGGGCAGCGTCGCAACGCCAGGAACCCCGCCAGTCACGGAGCACTCCGAACGAACGACGCGGGACGCCGATCCGTCTGCGACCCCGTCCGGCACGGCGCAGCCGGACGACGGTTCACGCCCGGCTACGGTGCCGCCGGCGGACTCTTCCAGTCGCACTGGCGAGCTGCGGACGACTCTGGGCGCGTTTGCGCTGCTTGCCGCAGCCGTCACCGGCGCCCTGGGCACGCGCCGTCTGCTGCAGCGCCGGCGCCGCAAGGTGGGCGAGACGATCGCGATAGCGGAAGCCCCGTCACCGGCCGCGGCGCAGCTGGCTCAGTTGGCCGAGCCCCCGGCCGCTCCTCGCTTCGACCGGGCCCTGCGGACCCTCGCCGACCATGCAGACAGAACCGAGCAGCCGCTGCCGGAGCTACGGGCGGCCCGGCTGGGTCCCAATACGTTGTCTGTGCAGCCCGTCGACGAGGACGCCGGGCCGATGCTCCCGTTCACAGCGGCTGCAGAGGGCTGGTGGGTACTCCCTGACGATGCAGAGCTCCTCACCACCGAGCAGGCGCTCGACGTCACCCCGCCGTATCCGGCGTTCGTCACCATCGGCGCCGACGAGGCGACCGGCGACGTGATCCTCCTCAACCTGGCCGCGGTCCGAGCCGTCCTCCTGGACGGGACCGAGGATGACATCCGACAGGTGTGCCGGGCGCTCGTCCTGGAGCTGGCGATGAGCGCGTGGGCGGACCGGCTGGAGATCGTCACCGTCGGCTTCGTCGAAGAACTGACCCATCTGCTGCCCACCATGCGCATTGGGCACAAACGACAGCCGGCACACGCCCTGCGCGACTTGGCCGACTGGCTCCTCGCCTCCGTTCAGCTCCCAGACGACACCGACCAGCCCTACCTTCTGGTCTGCGCCACCTCGCTCGACGCCGACACCGCATGGCAACTCGCCGAAATGCTCGACAAGGCCGGCGAGCTGCCCGCCCTGCTGATCGCACCTGCCGACCATGCCGCACGGCACTTCGCACAGGCCCCAATCCTCGACGCGGCCGCCACCACCGCCCAGCCCCTCGACGGCACCGACATCACCGTCGTCCTGCAGCACATCGACGATGCCGCTTACCAGCAGATCATCACCGACCTGGAAATCTCCAGCCAGCCACCCCACCCTGCCGAAGGGGGCTGGCAGAACGTGCCCACAGAACCGGCCGACCCACCTGCGAAGGCGAAGGCGTCGTCGTCGTCGCGGATCCGACCGCCCGTCGCGGCCGTGCTGCCCGAGCCGTCAAGCACCACCGGCTCCGGTCCTGCGGACCTCGATGTGTTCCCTGCGCTTCTTTCCGCAACGGCCAAGACCACCACCGCACAACAGCCGCCAGATCAATCCGCGCCTGCCCCTCCGGAGCCCGCGCCCGCTTCAACGCGCCTCCCCACACGGGCGGACGCTGCGGGACGGCCCGCCGGACACCGGCAGCCAGGACCCTTCCTCAGCGTGCTGGGACCCGTGCAGATCAGCAGCGGCGCCGGCAGCAGCCACGGGCCGCGGGAATCACAACTCGCCGCCCTGCTGCACTTCAAGCCGGGACGTGGTGCGGACACGCTCTGCACGGACATGGACCCGCTCACGCCGTGGACCAGACGCACGCTGAACACACGCATGGGAGACCTTCGCCGCGCACTCGGCGACGACCCCGACGGCAATCCCTACATCCCCCGTCGGTCAGCCATCGAAGACCCCTACGCCATCAGCCCCAACGTCCTCTGCGACTGGGACGGATTCAAAGACCTCGCCGAACAAGCTCTACGAGACGGCCCGAGTGCAGTCGCGCGGCTGGAGGACGCCCTCGGCATGGTCCGCGGCAGGCCCTTCGGCGCCCAGCCCCTCCCCTGGGCCGAGCCCTACGCCCAGGAGATGGTCACCCGCATCATCGACGTCGCGCACAGCGTCGCCCAGTGGCGCATGCTCGAAGGACCCGGGCGCGACCTTGCAGCAGCCCGGCAAGCCGTAGCAGTCGGCCTGGAAGTCGACGGCAGCGCGGAACTGCTCTACCGCGACTGGTTCAGGATCGAACACGCCAGCGGTAACCGGTCCGGACTGCACACCGCCATCTCAAGACTGCAACAGGTCAACCGGTCCATCGACGCGTCCCAGGAAGACGAGACTCAGCACCTCATCCACTCTCTGCTCGCCTCCCCCGCCGAACTCTCCGCCGTCGTGTAGCAGGTGTCAGCGGGCCGGTGATGCCGCAGCAGAACGCTCCGTGGGCGGCACTCGCTCGAAGCGGGTTGAGCACCGGGTACACCCTTGAATGCCACGCCGGCGACGGATGCACAGGCTTCCGAGAAGCCTGCCCTGCCATTCACACGGGTTCCCTGCAACCTCGCCTACGTGACTGCGCAACTGCCGCGTGGAGGGAGGGAACTCACGCCGCGGAATGCGGACCCGCGCCTACGGATCCCGTCCGGTGATACGTCCTTGCAGCTCAAGGCCACAATGCGCAACTCTTTAGGCACTCAAACGATATTGTTGAGTGTCAGTTGGCAGCCGCTTCCTGACGTTCGTGCTGCGCAAGGGCGTGCCAGCGACGCTCGAAATCTGACAGGTCCGGCTCGATCATTTCCGGTGTGACAGGTGTCCTGCGCACTGAGATCTCGCGAGTTGCGCACTCACGCGCGACGTCTTGCGCAGTGGGGGTCGCAGTGGTTTCCCGCAGCGCGGACCAGGCCGCGTAGACGCGGAAGCCTGGCATGTATCGCCGCAGTGTGCTCGGACTGACGCCTTGGCCACCTCGCCCGAGGACTCCGTGTCGCTCAGCGAGTACGGCGGAGAGCTGGCGGTCCTTGGGCTCCTGCCCATGCTCCGCCAGGAAGCCAGCCCACGCGAGGTAGTAGCGGTCAACGGTCGTCAGACCGCCCTTCTCCCCCGCGAGCTCCGCTTCAGGAGCCTGGTCGAGCGTGGCCTGCGCTCGCGGACCGCGATTCGTCCCCTCAGCCGCGGCGACTGTCGATGGGGCTTCGTCTCGGCCGCCCTTCTGATCGGACGAGGATGTGTCCGCAGGGTCCAGTTCGCTGCCGTTCGCCACGGCAGTGCTGGCCGCATCCTCGGGAGGAAGTTCCGGGCCATCGAGCTCACGCTGCTCGAAGCTCGCGACGAAGCCTGCCAGGTCGGCGCCCGCGATGGGGCGCCCGCCGTCACCGGTGATGGCGTCTCGCTCGTAGAGGTAGGCCGCCAGGGCATCAGCATCAGGGTAGACACCGTGGTGCTTCTGGTAGCTGTACCAGGCGCTGCGGAAGTAATCGTCCCACGACTGGTCTGCCGGCTCCGGCTCTTCAACCGTGGCCTCGGGGCCGGCATCCGTGTAGCGGACTCGCAGAACCTGGAGCAGGGGTTGGAGTTGCTCCTCGGAGAGCGGCTCGCCCGTGCCAGTGGAGATGCCGTAGCGGTCGCGGAGCCACAGGGCCCACTGTGCAGTGGTCGGTTCGGCCTGGAACTGCGCGAGGAACGCCTGATAGGCCACGGCGAACCGTTCGGCGGCTTCCTCGCTCGGCGCCTCACTCCGCGGTCGCGGGATCGTGACGGCTTCGGCCCCAGCCGACTCCGACGCGGACGCAGGCTGCGCGGCTGTCCCTGGTTCAGGGACAGCCGCCGTGTCGAGGGCAGACCGTTCCGCCGGCGTCGCAGCAGGGACCTGTTCGACGGTGATCTGGGCTGGTTCTTCGATGCCCGCGGCGGCGAGGCCGGAGGGGGCGGTTTCGGCGAGCGGGACGCCGTAGCGTGCGAGGCGCAGCGGCATCAGGGACTCCACGGGGGCCTTGCGGCGCCAGGCGCGGCCGAAGCGGGAGCGCAGGCGGGCCTGGTAGACCAGCCGTTCCTGCTCCAGCTTGATGACCTGTTCGTAGGAGCGCAGTTCCCACAGCTTCATCCGGCGCCACAGGAGGAAGGTGGGGAGCGGGGAGAGCATCCAGCGGGTGAGGCGGACGCCCTCCATGTGCTTGTCGGCGGTGATGTCGGCGATCCGGCCGATCGCGTGCCGGGCCGCCTCGACGGAGACCACGAACAGGACCGGGATCACGGCGTGCATGCCGACGCCCAGCGGGTCCGGCCAGGCCGCGGCGCCGTTGAACGCGATCGTGGCGACCGTCAGCAGCCACGCCGTCTGGCGCAGCAGCGGGAAGGGGATCCTGATCCAGGTGAGGAGGAGGTCCAGTGCCAGCAGGACGCAGATGCCCGCGTCGATGCCGATCGGGAAGACGTACGCGAAGTTCCCGAAGCCCTTCTTGAGGGCAAGTTCGCGCACGGCCGCGTACGAACCCGCGAAGCCGATTCCCGCGATGACGAGCGCACCGGCGACGACCACACCGATGAGAATCCGGTGTGCTCGAGTCAGCTGGGGTATCGCATCGTTCCCCGCAGCCACGTCCCACTCCCCTTTTCAAGCCTCACTACTGAACGGGTCTCACACTGCCACGGGCTGGCCCAGGTAGAGATGCTGCGGAGCTGAATCCTGGCGGATCGTCAACGAAAAGTGATCGTGGGCGTGCAGGTGCTCTTCTGTCCGCTGAGGGTTCAGCAGTCCGACGGATGATGGGACTGGTCTCCCGGCCGAAGCCGCACTCCCCTCTCGCGTGCGCGTGCCGTGGTTTGGGCTCGCCTCGCCGTTGCCCATAGCTGCACTTTGTGGTGCGGAGCCATCGGGTGCGCTGGCGCTCTGGAGCCTGCCCATGCCAGCGGGACGGTAGGGTCAACAGCGGTCAGATAGACGTCTATCGAGCACATAGTCCCAAAAGCGGCTATTGGCTGTGCTCCATCTCTGCGTGATTGCGCCGCAATCACGCACGGGTGCGGCGAAGACTTCACCTCGGCCGATAGGCTCCGGCCTCGCACACGTTTCAGCACACTACGGAGACGCCCATGCCTCAGAAACCCGGCCTCAACCGAGACCTTGCTGCCGAGAGGGCAGCGCGTAGGGCGGCCAGTCAGCAGGTCCGGCTGGTGCCGCAGGGGCTGCCGACGGTGCGACCGGATCAGCTGATGTCGAGCCCGGAGAATGGCCGCAAGGAGCTGCACAGGATCGAGGAGCTTGCGGACTCGCTCACCTCCGACGGCATGAACACCGCGATGACGGTGATCCCCCCGGATGTCTATGTGGAGTTCTATCCGCAGCACAAGGAGGCCGTCGACGAGAAGGTCGCCGAGGGCGTCCTCTTCGTCGTTCACCACGGCCACCGCCGCCTTGCCGCCGCTGTGAAGGCCGGCTTGAGCGAGGTGCCGATCCTGGTGCGCCGAGACGTGCCGAGTCTCCGGATCGCCGCTATTCAGGAGAACCTCCAGCGGATGGGTCTCAACCCCGTCGAGGAGGCTGTCGAGTTCCAGGCGGCGCTCGACGAGAAGGACGAGAACGGAAAGCAGCTGTCGCAGCGAGAGCTCGCGAAGCGCGCTGGCTGCTCGCAGACGTACGTGTCGCACCGAGTGGCCCTGCTCCGCCTTGTTCCCGCGCTGCAGCAGGCGGTTGTGAACCACTGGCTGAAGGAACAGCAGCTGCTTGAGACCGAAGGGCAGGACTCCGGGAACGCAGGGGCATTGCTCGTTCTGCCGGTTCGTGAGGCTGCCACGGTTTACGCACGCTTGCGGCCGGACCTCCAGGAGGCCTTCGTGCGCGGCGAGCTGGCGGCTGGCGACGCAGCCGCCGTCAGCAAGCTTCCTGGCGATCAGCAGGCGCTGCCGTCTGCCGAGGACGAAGGTGATTGCGCCGCAATCGCCCAGGAGGACTCGGTCAAGACTGCGCTGCCGGTGCCGCGGGGGAGTGATTCAAGCGCTGAGGGCATCAGTTCCGAACTGAAGCCGGTTCGAAATTCTCTGCAGAGCTCCCCGCCTACGCCTGCCTCTGAAGGTGACGGAAGCAGCGGGACGGCATCGCCTCAGAGCGCACCTGAGAAGTCGGCTGCCGCTGGCACTGCTGTAGCGACTCGGGAGGAGCCGCGTGGGGTCATCGTGGTGCAGAGCGTCGAACAGTTGGCCCTCAGCATCATCGACTTGCTCGACCGTGCAGAGATCGAGGCACTCAAGGAGCATCTGTCTGCCTGAGCATGACTGATTCGTCACCCCACCGGTCCGAACCGGTGGGGTGACTGGTTTTTCCGGACAGGTGCCCTGTAACGTGCGGCGCGGTATCGCACTTCCTCCCAAGCCCGACACCACCATCCGGTGCTGGCCTTCAGAGTTGTGTGATTGCGCCGCAATCACCCCCACCGTTTGAGTGGGCTCGGCGCCCGCCCTCAGGGCAGCATCAGCTGATCCGAACCCACATCTTGCGGACCACGTGCCAGGACCCGCGCGATCATCACGCCAGCGCTGATTGCGCCGCAATCACCCGTGGAGGCCATCCATGACTTCATCCAAGAACCGCAGCGCTCATAACGATGCTCTGGCGGCCCGCCGGCTCGCACGCATCCTTGCCCTTACCAACCAGAGTGGCGGCGCGGGAAAGACAACCTCTGCCGTGAACGTCGCCGCCAGCGCTGCGGATCTCGGGTTCAGGACTCTCGTGATCGACGCTGATGCTCAGTGCGACGCGTCGGCCGCCACGGGCTACGACAATCCCGACGATGTGCCGAACCAGGCGAACCTCTACGACGTGCTCACGGGCGCGGCCAAGATTGAGGACGCTGTCGTTCCGGCGCTGGCGGGACCGATGGGGGAGGGCGACACCAAGCCGATCCCCAACATGTTCATCGTTCTTGGGTCCAGCGAGCTGGAAGAAGCAGAGCAGCTGCTCGCACCCAAGACCGGCCGTGAGTTCTGGCTGCGGACCCAGATCGAGCGGATCCGCGACAGCTACGACCTCATCCTGATCGACTGTCCCGGAAACCTGGGCCTGATCGTGGTGAACGCCATCGTCGCGGCCGACGAGGTCGTCGCATGCGTCAAGCCGGGCTGGAAGGAACTCCGGGCCCTGACTCGCATGGAGGCGAAGATCGACGGGATCCGGGAGACGTTCTCCGCGATGGGTGCCCGTGCGGAACTGTCCAACATCCTCATCGTCGACTGCCCCACCACCCGAAACCAGGGCGCGGTGTACGACGACAGTCAGCAGCAGGCTAAGGAGGCCTACGAGGACCTGGTTCTGCCGACGGTACGGCGGAGCCCGCGGATCCCGGAGGCCTACGCTGCCCAGAAGGTTCTGCGCTTCTACGACCCCGTAACGGAGAACCCGTCGAAGCTCACCGAAGCAACCGCGCTGTCGGCAACGGACGACTACTACCTCGTGACGCAGGCACTCGGCTTCAAGCGAAGGTGAGGCTGATTGCGCCGCAATCAGCCTGCACGCAAGAGGGGAGGCGCTGAAGTCCTGATTTCCGGGCTTCAGCGCCTCCCCTCTTGCGTGCCTTATGGCCAGCTGGAGCAGGTGCACATACACGGCCGCTTCTTCTACGCCTCAATGGAGTTGGTTAGCCAGCCTCTCTCTGATCGGATCAGAGGGCTGAGCGCATCTTGGCTACAGGTACCCCCGACGCGGCTGGCCAGATACTCAGTCCTGCGAGAGGAGTTCGGCTGCGGCAGCGCAGGCGGTCCTCGCGTTGTCCGTCATCCCAGTCCGGTACTCATTGCCGTGCTCGGCCTTACGCACCTCGCGGACTACGGCCTTGACGTATGTGGCCAAGCTGACGAGTTGGGTTGGGGTTTCGCATGAGGGCAGCACGGCCTCGATCTCGTCGAGCCAGTAGGTGATGTCGTCGCCGTCATCGAGGCCCGCCCGGTACTGGAGGAGACGGGCTGCAACCGGCGCCAGTAGGCGATGCCGACGAGCGGCTTCCTGCTCGGCTCGCCGTACGGCTGCGGTCTGTGCCGCAGCCAGTCTTTCGGCTTCCAGGACGGCTTCGGGCGTACGACGGACCCGAGGCTCGGCGTGTGAGGCATCGGCAAAAGAGGCAGCGCGCAGGCGTAGGGACTTGTTGTACGCGGCGCTGGCGGTGTTGACGGCGAGTGCGGGCGCGAGTTGGGCCCACTCAACCTCCGCTGACCGCGCGTCCTCGACGGCCTTCGCCTGGTGCGAGTCGGCCTGCTCACGGAGGTACTGCCACAACTTCACCCGGGTCACAGAGGCCTTCCGTCGGGCGTCTGCGGTCTTAAGCGCGCCTGCATGCGCCTCGAGGTACTGCAATGCCCCGAACAGCTCCTCGTCAGCTGGCATCCGGTGAATATCCGGATCATCGGCTAGTTCGTGCAGTTGACGCAGCTCTCCGACAAGAGCCGCGAAGTCGAGGTTCCCCACACGGGTCGGTGGCTTGAGCAGCGGCCCCGTTGGGGAAGGTGGCTTCCGGGAGGGTCGTGCCATGTCTCTAATTCTGCCAGCAAAAAGAGCGATTCACATTCTGTGAATCGATGTGGTTCTGGCGTCTGAGTACCGCCAGGAGCCTCCAGGTCTCGCGGCCGACTGGCCGTACTTTGGGCGTTTTGTGAATCTCTCTGGCTGGGTTGATGCTCCGTTGTGCCACGTAAGCGCCACTGGCGCACGTGGCCCTCGACTGTCGAATCGGCCGAGGTGCAGTAGTGACGCTGTTGCGAGGACCTATGGGGTGGCACCGCGAGGGTAACGGTGTTGATATCGGGGAGGGGATCTGTGAGTCCAGACGATTGGTCGGCTCTGGCTGGGGTGACGTCGACTGTGCTGGCACTGGCAGCAGTCGCGGTCGCTGTGATCGCGTTGAGATCCGAACATCGGCGAGCGCACTTCGAAAGCGCTCGGGCCTTGCACCATGATCTGACTACCGGCGAGGTGGCCGCGGCCCGGAAGGTCGTCGCTAGCATCCACTACGGGCCCTATGGTTCACACCCTGCGCCCACGGACTGGGAACTGGCACTCACCTCGTACTTCACGGTGCTCTGGTGCTTTGAACGGATCGAGGCCGGCCGCACGGCCATGCGGCGCAGCGGACTACAGGGTGATCGCGCAGTCGACTACCTCGATGCACTCGTCGTGTGGCATGTAGCCGAATACTCCTGCGGCTTCGCGATCGCTCGCAGGAGGCTCGCTGACGCATCGGGCGACGAGAACGTCAGCGACAGTGAGTCAACTGCCGCTTTCCAGCGGCTCGCCCTTGCGCTGCAGGCGCGGGGGCGGCTCGATCCCACCTACAGTCCGGGTGGGTGTACGGGAGTCGCGTGCCCCTGTGATTGCCATCGGTAGAGGTCGTCTGGATAGCGGCAGACACCCCGGTCACCAACCGGACTCGCGCTTCACCCTGAAACGCAAGAAGCCCCGCTTCCCGGACCCAAAGGTCTAGGAAGCGGGGCTTCGTTTGGTTGCCACGGCTACGCCGAGGACGCTGAGGGGAACTGGGTCCGCAGCTATTCGGTTTCCGTGAAGTCGTGGTGCAGGCCGTCGTACGCGGAGCAGGCCGCCTTCCAGATCCGGGTGGCGCTCTCGTACCCCTCTTGTGCGTGCAGTCGGGCCCACAGGTCGGGGAAGTTGCGGCCGGTGCCGTCACCGGCCGGCTCGGTGTCCATCAGGTCTGCAATGCGGTCGGGATCCTTCGTGAGCTGTGGGTCGATGTGGTCGCGCTCGGGGAGGTACGGCTCGATGCTCACGGTTGTGCCGGGGACGTGCTGGGTGCTGCTCCTCTGTTGTCGAAGGCTGCTTGCGACGGAGTTGGCGCGGTTGACGGATCCGTAGGGGCCCATGCGGATGTTCGTGAGGCCGGGGCGCGCGACGACGACGGCGCAGGTTCCGTGCTGGTCGAAGGCTCGGGGGCCGCTGACCGCGTCGTCTCCCCAGGGTCGGGGGATGAGGTTGCGGGCGAGGCGGAGCGGGTGGCGGGGGTGGCCGCCTTGAGTGACGGCGAGGGCGCGGAGCCGGTGCATGCCGGGCATGGCTCGGACGTCGGCGACACGGTCGGGCTGGGCGTGTGTTCCCCAGCCGCCGATGAGGGGGCCTCCAGTGTCGTGGGCGACGGCGGCCGCGGTCTGGAGGTAGAGGTCGTTGTCCGGTCCGATGGGGTCGTCGGCGGCCGCGAGGCCTGAGGGCTTGGTTGAGCGCCACGCATAGACGTTGGCGATGAGGAGGCCGGCGCAGCCCCACGTCTGTGCGTAGGTGATGCATCGCGTGGTCGTGTTGTCGTCCTGGGTGGCGTCGGCGGTGGAGGGGTTCAGGAGGACGAAGGTGGCGGTCTTCCCGGTGTCGGCCCATTCACGTGTGAGGAGGTAGCGGTACCGGCCGCAGGGGGAGACGGCGGCGGAACGCCGTACGTCGAGGTGTGGAGGGGTCGGGGGTTGCATCATGGTGGTCCGTTTCGTGGTCGGCTGATTCTGTTCGTGGGCAGCTCGGGGTGTGGTGGGGGAGTGCCGCGGTTCTGGGCGTGTTGCGTACGGCGGTCTGGGGGCGTCGGGCTGGCGGGTCAGGTGACGGGTGCGTTGGTCGTGCGCGTGGGGGAGAGGGGTGGGGTCGCTTCGTGGAGCCGTCCGGAGAGGCAGCGGCCGGCTTTCCCTTTTCCGACGCGGCGCATGGGGATGGCGTCTGGTGGTGTGGCTGGGTCGGCTGCGTCCCAGGTGTGTCCCTGGAGGTCGATCACGGTGATGCGGCCGCGGTCGTGGTGGTGGGTCTCGGGTGCGTACGCTCCCCACTGCTTGAAGAAGAACGCGATGTCCGCAGCACTGCACTGGTCGCGGAGGTCGGTGGCCCAGCGGGGGTGCATGGGGCGGGCGTTGGGGCCGGATTCGCCGCCGGCGATGACCCAGTCGATGCCGTGGAGGCGGCGTGTGCAGCAGTCGCCGGCGTGGACGTAGGAGGCGGTGAGGCCGTGGCCGCGCTGACTGCCCATGGGGATGACGGCCTTGTTGAGGTCGATCGGGCCGAGGAGGGGTTCGCAGGACAGGAACCGTACGGCGGCGGGGATCTGCAGGAGTGCCGGGATGCGGATGTTCGCCCAGCGCTGGTCTTCCGCGGAGGTGCCCAGCCATACGTGGTCCGGCCAGGCGTTCCCCCAGGGGACCATGCCGGTGACGTTGCGGGGCCGCTTGGTGAGGAGTTGCCAGCGCAGCCACGGAGTCTGGTCGATGAGGGGCCAGAGCCGCTCGCGTGCTTCGGTGACCTGGGGGTGGTCTTCGAAGAGGTCGCCCATGGACATCGTGAACACGCGGATCGGTACGCCGGTGCGTTGCGCTTCGCGGTTCCAAGTGAGGGGCTTGCGCCAGTAGTCGTCGGAGAGCATGCGGCGGGGGGCGCGGTGCTTGAAAACGTCGTGGCCCCATCGTCGGGCGAGGGTGTCTGCGTAGCAGTGGTCGCAACCCGATGAGACGGGGGTGCAGCCCCACCAGGCGTTGTGAGTTTTGTCGGTCCATTCGATTCGGGTGTCACCCATGGGTGTTGGCTCCTCTGTGGCTGGGGTTGCCCGGGGCCGTGGGGCATGGGCCCCTTCGGTGAGGCTGAGGCCGCGGTGGTGTACGCGAAGGGAGGAGTCATCCAGGGCGGCCGGACTCTGTGGTCTACGGCCGCCCCGGGCCGATTTCGGGGAGGCGGATCAGATGCGGAGGCGGCCGCAGCGGGAGAGTGCAGAGACGCCTGAGAGGCAGTGCTGGCTGTCCTTCCCGCACCCGTGGGCGGCCGATGGGGTCAGGCGGCCCAGATCGCGTGGGAGGCGTGGTCTGGGTTGGGGATGCCTGCGCCGGCAGCCGTAGCAGCGGGGTGACGCATGGCTGTGACGGGGACTGACCCAGGCTCGGTGGGTGGCGCCCAGGCCATCCGCCAGCTTCCCTCCTGCTCGCAGGTGCATCGGTCGTCGTCGTGGAGGTGGCGCAGGAATACCCCCCAGGTCAGGACGGCGCGCGGGATGCGGTGGATGGTCTCCTGGGGGTCGTCGCCGGGGTAGAGGTGGAGGGTGCGCCACTCGTGGACGAGGTTCATGTAGGCAGCGGCGCCCTCGATGGCGTCGGACCACCGGTGGTGTCCGAGAGTGATGAATGCCTGCGGGTACAGGTCGTCGGCAGGCGGCGAGCTGATGCCGGTGGTGTACAGCCCGTTGTGGACGATGAAGCCGTGGCGGGCCGCGTCGTCGCCGGCCGGGGTCCAGATGGCTTCGTTGGGGTGGGGGATGCCGTCGTCGCCCGTGCTGGTCTCGATCTCGTACTGGGTGGCGGTCATGCGTTCGCTCCCACGATGGCGTCGGCCAGGAGCGAGACGACGTCGGCCTGGTACGGGTCGGTGTAGGTCGCGTACTCGTTGACGTTGAACTGTGCGTCTTCGGCGGTGAGCGTGATGTCCGGGATGGCGAGCGCCGTCCCGCGTTTCAGTGCGGTGTTGAGGCGGTCGACGTCGCGTGAGGTGATGCGGTTCTGGAAGTAGGGCCCGAGGCGCAGGAGCGTGTACTCGGTGTTGTCACTGCGGCGGGCTTGGATGTGGATGGCGTAGTGGGCGCGGTCCATGCCGACGTCGTCGGGCAGGGGCAGGTTCGCTGCGGCGTGGGTGAGTGCCGTGTAGGACGGGTTCCAGATTCCGAGGATGGTGGCCGTCTTGCAGCGCAGCCAGCCCGTGTCCGTGTAGCCGAGGGCGTCTCCGTGGAGGTAGGCCGTGGCGTACGGGGTGTCGGGGTGGACCAGTTTGACGGCGATCGTGTCGGGGCCGACGTCGTCGCCGGGTATGGGGTGTGCTCGCTCGATGAACGGGCCGACTCGTATGGCGACGTCTTGGTCGCAGCCCGGTGTCCAGGGCTGCGGGTTCGAGGCGGCGAGGGGTGCGGTGCGGTCGCCGGTGACGGCCCGGGCTGCGGGGGCCCCGGTGGCAGGGGTGTTGTCGAGGCGCCGGAGCATGCGGCGGATCATCGGCTGGTTTCCTGCTCGGCGGTGCGGGGTGTGAGGACGCGCGGCAGATGGACGTGGAGATGCTGCACGTCGACCTGGTGGCCGCGGCGGCGGAGTTCTCGGGCCAGGAGTTCGGTGAGGCCGGCGGCTCGGTGCTTGCCGCCGGCGCATCCGATGGCGATACGGCGCGGGCCGGCGGGCAGGCCGGCGTATTCGGCGAGGTTGCCGAGGAGTTCGCGCGTGCCGGGAGTGTTCCAGACGACGTCCTGGACGCGGGGGTTGAGGCCGTCGAGGTCGAGGATGTCGCGGGCGGCGGCCGGGTCGCGGAGCCGGTCCCGTACGTCTTCGATGCGGTCGGCCGGCGGCGGAACGGGTCGGCCGTCGGCGTCTTGGGGGAGATGGAGGTAGCCGAACGAGGTGAGCAGGACGTGTCCGGGGTCGCGCAGAGGCATGAGGCGGGTCCTTCCTGTCAGGGGAGGGGGTGCTGCTGTCGAGTGGTGTCCGGTGCCCACGCCGGCGGTTCATACCGGCGGGGGCCCGGACTTTTCGGGCCGGCCCGGGCGGGTCAGTGGAAGGTGAGAGCGGCGCGCTGGTCTGCGTCGGGTGCGAGGCCCGGAGAGGTGGGGCAGTGGTCGACGTGCCACCGGTGCCTGCAGACGGGTGCGGGACAGAGGTGTACGCGGTCACCTGTCTCGGAGTCGTAGTCGAGGCCGCGGCTGGGGCGTCCGCAGGTCGGGCAATGGACGGGGGCGCCGATGTCCTGGGTGTGGCCGTCACGGGCGTACATCCAGGTGACGGGGAGGGCGCCGGGTGTGTCCTCCGGGACGCTGCGGAGCTGCCACTCCTCTCGGGTGGGGTAGGCGACGAACTGCCCCCAGCTGCGGCTGATGTTGTCGGCGAGGGCGCGGCCGTCGAACGCGCGCAGACGCACCCCGCAGGTCTCGCGGTAGTAGGCGCTGGTGACGGCCAGGACGTCGCGGAGGGGCGGGTGGCCGGTGATGAGCAGGTAGCCGTCGTCCCCGTAGTCGGTGACGAGCAGGCCCCGTATGGTCTCGGTGACGTCGTCGGCGGTCGGTACGAACACCGCCTGGTCCATGTCGTAGTCGGTCTCGGGGACTGTGGCCGACGCCCAGATCCCGATGCCGTCCAGGACGGTGTTGAGCCGGTGGCGGGCACCGTCGATGCGGGGCTCGGTGCCCAGGGCGCGGGCCCATGCGGTGATGCCGGCGGTGTCGTGTGCGCCGAGGCGCAGGATCAGGTTGTGCTGGGGGCGGCCCGGCTCGGGGTAGATGCTGCTGGAGATCCCGAAGCTGTCCAGCGGCAGGCTGGGGTGCTGCCGCAAAAGGCGCCGGGCGGCGTCGAGTTGCCCGGTCTGGAGGGACGTGAACTGCTGCAGGTGTGTCAGTAGCCGCGGGGCACGCTCCGGAGCCGGTGGGCTGATGGGCATGTGGCTGCTCCGTGGTGAGTGAAGGGAGCGCCGCGCCCGCGTGGCGGCGGGTGCGGCGCTCCGGGCTTTCGGGTGTCATGGGAAGGGGTGGTGCGGGGAGTCGGACTTGCGTGGGCGGCTGCGCGTCAGGTGCGGTGCCGCCGGGGGGTGTGGGCCGGCTTGCCGATCGGCGGGGGTCTGGAGGGTGAGGCCGCGGAACGGCCGGACGACGATCGATCCGTCGGTTCGGCGAATGGCGACGTTGCGTGGTCCGGCGGCGGGTCGCCGCCTGGGCCACTGGAAGTGCAGCCAGTCGGCGGTGAGGTCAGGGGTGCGGCGGGCGCAGTACGGGATGACCACGGTGACGGTCTGGCCGCGTTCGAGGTAGGCGCGGCCGGTCATGCCGCTCACCGGGCGGGCGGCGTGTCGGGGTGGGTGTGCATGGGGGGGTTCTCCTGGATGGCACATGCCGTCGTGGACCGTCTGGTCCCGGCACCCGGTCGTGCCTGCCGACCGTCTGGAGGACGCGCCGGTGGGCGTGCTGTCGGCAGTGGCGGGCGCGGGCACGCGTGACGGTTCAGCGGACGGCGAGCGCCGTACGGTGCTCGTCGCGGTGGTCGCGGGCCGCGGGCTCAGCGGCGGCCTTCACGTGGTGGAGGTTGCCGACGTCGCCGTGTTCGCTGCACACGACGGCGAACGCGGTCCTTCCGGGGCAGCCGGAGTTCGGGTCGCGGGGCTTGCCGGACGGCTTGACGCTGTGGGTGCAGGGGCTGTTGTCGGCGTGGCGGGACTCGATGCGAACGAGGATGCGGACCATGGAAGAACTCTCTTTCGTCGATGCGAAAGCACCGTGACTCCTCCCTCTTGGGGGAGGGGTCGCGGTGCTCGTTGGGGCCGTTGTGGGGAGGGCGGTGGTCTACCGGTCGTTGTCGTCGGTGGCGGCGCCGGGGGAGTTGCCGAGCAGGTCGTCCCAGGTGCGGGGGCCGATCACCCCGTGCTCGGGCCGGCTCGCGTCAGCGTCACCGGTGAGCTCGGTGAGCTCGGTGAGGTCCAGGTCGTCGAAGAATCCGGCGATGTCGGCCGGGGACAGCGCGTTCAAGCCAGTGCCGGCTTGTGGGGGCAGGCTGCCGAGGGTGGCCAGCATGGCGGTCACCGCGCTGGTGAGCTGGTCGGTGTGGGTTGTGGTGACGTCGATGCTGTGGCAGTTGCCGATGTCCAGGCCGTGCAGGCCGATGGGTCCGATGTTGATGCGGACGTCCGGCGGCTCCCCCGCAGTCGTCGTGCAGGGGAGGCCGGTGAGGGCTTCGGCCAGGGCCTGAATCGCCCGGTCTCGGTCGCTGTGGTCTTCGGTCGGGTGGTCGGGGGGCTGTTCTTGCAGCGGCGGCTCCCACAGGATCTCGACGGAGTCGACGTCCAGCCGGATACCGCCGTCAGCGGTGCCGGGGAGGGTGAGGTAGCCGGTGACACGCAGCAGGTCGCTGGGCTGGCACTCGGTGAGCAGCTTGCGTGCGACGTCCGGCTGCCTGGTGGTGCAGGGGATGATGGCTTCGTCTGCCGCCTCGCAGTCGGCGGGGGAGGAGATGATCCGCCAGGCGGCGGTGTCGACGTCGGATCCGGGGGTGGCGGCGGCGTCTTGGTAGCCGGTGAGGGCGATCGGTATGCGCTCGATCATCGGGTTGCCGTCCTCCTGCGTCGGGTGGTCTGGCGGCGGGATGCGTGGGGCAGGGAGCTGACGGACCGGCGGTGGCGGGCGAGTGCGCGGGCCTGATCGCGGGCGGCGGCGAGGCTGCATCCGTCGCACGGCTCGGTGCCGGCCGCCTCGTGGCAGCGGTGGCCCTCCACGGTGGCGTGCGGGGCGGTGATGCCGTGCGCGGCGGCCAGCCGGTAGAGGTCGTCGCCGGAGGTGCCGGTGCGCTGGCTGATGCTGCGTTCGGTGCGTCCGTCACGCAGCAGGACCAGCGCCACGGCTTGCGCAGCGGTGAGCGGGGCGTGCACGGGGTCGGGTGTCGCCATGGGTCGGCTCCTTCCGGCGTCCGGATGTTCGGCGTTCGCGGGCCGTTTCGCCGACGGGATGTGCGGGCGGATCGGCTGGGTTGCACGGGCCTGGGAGGTCTGCCGGGCCCTGGTGTCTGTGGCGTTCACGTCCCGGCCTCCGCGTTGTCGGCGAGCACCCAGAACTGGTCGCTCTCCAGGTCCATCACGACCTGAGCGTTCCTGCCTTGGGCTCGCTGGCCGGCCGCGAAATCCTCGGCCGGCCACGACCCGCGGGGGCCTCCGGCGGGGAACCGTTCCAGGACGGTGCGGGCCAGCTTGATGGCCGCCATCAGGCGTCACCACCGTTCACCCGCTGGTCGATGTCCATCAGGGCGGGCAGGGCGTGCACGTTGTCCGCGAGGCCGACCCACCGCCCGCCCGTGGTGAAAACGGCAACGGCGTCGGTGCCGGCATCGAAGCCGAAAACGGCGTAGTAGTTGCCGTAACGGCCCGCCCTCGGCTTCGGTTCGAGTCCGTCCAGCATCTCCAGGGCCTCGAGGGTGAGGTGGGCGTTCTCGCCGGGGGTCTGGGGCTGGCTCAGGGTGCCCGAAGCGCGTACCAGAGCTCCGGGGTCTACGGCGTTGAGGAGTTCGTGGGTGATCCGGGGGCTGTCGCTGGTGCAGGAGATGATCGTGTCGGGTGCGTCGTCAGGGAGACTGTCGGCGTCCGGGGGCCGGACGACCAGGTCGAAGGTGACGGTGCCGTGCGGGCCGGGGACGGGTATCGCCTCGATCCATCCGTCGAGAGCGCAGCGTGTGGTTTCCATCAGGTGGTCTCCGTCAGGGTGTTGGTGCGGCGAGGGGTACGGGGTCGAGCGGTGTGCTGCGCGAGCAGCAGGAGCTCGCGGTTGCGTTTCTTCTGTGCGTCGGTGAGGGGCCGGGTCTGCATGCCGCCGTGGCGGTGCCACAGCGACGAGGCGGGCGGCTCGGGGTAGGCGAGGGCGTGGTCGACGTCGCGATTGGTGCTCATGGGGCCTCCGGTTGGAGGGGTTCAGGCGTGGTCGTCGTCGCGCCGGCGTTTGGTCTGGACGTCGGAGGCGAACCTGCCGAGACGGGCCTCGGTGGGGTGCGTGGAGATCCAGTCCTCAGCGCAGGCCTTGTGCACGGGCTCTCCGTAGTGGGAGCGCATCGGCGTGGGCTGCTCGCACAGCGTGCAGGGGAGGTCCTGCCAGCGGTCGAAGTGCTGGTTGTCGCGCCAGTCCAGGAGGCAGCCGGGAGGCGGGATCAGGCCCGGTTCGAACAGGAGCCTCTGGCCTGGCCTGCGGTTCACGGCTTCAGGCCGGGCAGTTGCTGGAGGACCTGGCCCACAAGGTCCCGTGTTGGCTTCCAGGCCGACAGGGCGCCCCTGGCGGGCACGGGCAGTGCCAGTTCGTGGACGTCGGCGAGGACCAGGTGGTGTGCGGCGCGTTGCGCCCAGGAGTTGGTGCAGCGCTCGGGCCCCTGGTCCAGGTGGCAGTCGACGAGCCGGGCGACGCCGATGACCGCACCCAGGTGGAGTTCACGGCCGCGGATCGCGGTGGCGACCAGCGGGTCACGCAGCACGGCAGGTTCCGGCTTCGCCTTCCCGACGTGGATGAGGACCCAGCCGCGCCACGGCCAGTGCACGGTCCTGTTCTCGACGGTCTTCCCGGCGAGGATGCAGGTCGCCCAGGGCTGGCGGATCGTGATGCCCCGGATCCAGTCCCCGACGAGGTGGGGTGCGTTCATGCGGCTCGCCCCCATGTGGCGGTGCCCAGCCGTCCCGCCCGGCGGCCGTTGATGGAAGGCACCGTGACGTGCTGGTGCGTGGCGAGGACCGCACGGCCCGCGTGCTTGCCGTCGTACAGGGCGGCGTCGGCGGCACGCTGCAGCCCGCTCAGATCGCGGACACCCGTCATGTCCGGGGCGGCGGCGCCGACCGACGCGGCGACGTCGATCATGCGGCCGTCGTCCAGGATGACCGGGATGTGCAGCATCCGCACCAGCTGCGCCAGCCGCTTGGCGCGGCGGTTGGCGGGCAGCTCCAGGACTGCGGCGAACTCGTCGCCCCCGAGGCGGCTGACGGCTGCACGGGGGCCTGCCCAGGCCGTGAGCCGGGCCGCGAGCGCGACAAGGACGGTGTCTCCGGCTGCATGTCCGAGGGTGTCGTTGATGGCCTTGAACCGGTCGGCGTCGACCATGACCACGGTGGTGTCGCCGCGGTGGCGGGCGAGGATCCGGCGGCCGCGGGCGGTGTAGGCGTCGCGGCGCAGGAGCCCTGTCAGCGGGTCCTTCCGGGTCGCGGCGAGCTTGTGGTGCAGCGCGAGGGCGTGCATGGTCCAGCCGGTCAGTGGAACGGCGGCGGTGGTGATCAGGAGGGTGCGCGGGCCGATCCGGCCGTGCGCGCGCAGGACGGAGTCCATACTGAGGATCTCCCTCTCTCGTCTCGAACGGGAATGGGATGGGCCCGGGACGGGCGGTTGGTTTGGACGCCTCGCTGTCCGTCCCGGGGTGGAGCTACAGCGCGAAGCTGCGGGGCTTGGTCCAGCGGTAGGGGTTGTTCCAGGGGCCGGCGGTCGCGGCCGTCCAGTCGAGCTCCCAGCCAGGGCGGTAGCCGCAGGCACCCCAGCCGTCCGGATGCCCGTGGGGAATCTCCAGCCCGGCGGCCCGTGCGGCCCGCGCCGCCTCGTAGGCCTCGTGGGCGAGCCGCACGGCGGTGACGGGGCTGTCGGCGCGGCCCGTGAATACGTGCAGTCCTTCGCCCGGCTGGTCTGCTCGGTGTATGGGGACATCCACCTCGAAGTAGGGCAGCGGCATGACGTCCGTCTCCTTTCGTGATCGTGGTGTGAGGGACCACCGCGACCGCCCCGGCCTCCGTCGTGCGGGGAGGGCCGGGGCGGCACGGAGCGTCCGTCACGCTGTGGCGCGGCGGAGGTCAGAACTCCAGGTCGATCGTGATCTTTCGCCGGGGGTCCCCGGTGGTTGTGTGGACGGTGCGGCGGTGCGCGGCCAGGCCTGCGCCGCCGCCCTGGATGGGCAGGTGGCAGTCCGGGCAGCCGTGGAACCAGTCGTCGCCGGCGGGGAGTTCGGCCGGGGTGAGCGGGTGTGGGTGCGGTCCGTCGGCGGCTCGGCTCATTCCCGAACCGCGTCCGCGAACTGCGCCTGCAGGTCCGCGCGGCCCTCGGGGTCGTCGTCCTGGTCGTCGTCGTTGTTCGGTCCGTGGACGGTGCAGACGATGTCCTCCCTGTCGTCCAGGTCGCCGTTCAGCGCCCGGAACAGGCAGGTGACGCTGTAGGCGGGCACCCAGGCGCGGCCGGTGCATTCGTCGTCGCGGGGGCAGGGCACGGCGACGTCGAATCCGTAGTCGCCCTGCCCGTCGACGTCCCCGCGGTAGGCGAGGGTGAGGTACATCTGGCCGAGGCGGATCTCCGCGACGCGGTCTGCGCCCGCGAGGGTGGAGCCCGGCTTCCACTGCCACAGCGGCAGGATCTCCGGGCCGAACACCCGCTGCACGAGCAGGAGATCGCCCAGGCCGTCGCCGCCGTCCAGGCCCAGGTCGGCCTGCCGTCGCTCGCTCAGCCGCTGCAGGAACGGCAGCAGCCGGTAGAGGCTCTCGGCGTAGATGATCTCGGTGAAGCCCTCTGCCTCGAGGCTGGCCTGTGACTCGACCATGAGCCTGCGCTGCAGGAGGACCTCCTCCTCCGGCACCGTGCGGTTGGCCGACCGTGGTCCCTGCCGCTCCACGCAGGTCGTGCCAGGGGTGGCCACCAGGAGCGCGATGGGGAGCATGCCGTGCCTCTTGGCGGCGGCGACCAGTGGCTCCCGGGCATCGCGGGTGACGTTGGTGGCGTCGATGACGGTGAACCGGTGCCGCCGCATCCGGGCTTCCAGGAGCAGGTGCAGGGCGGCGACGGCGTCGCTGGTCGCGTCCTGGTCGCCGGCGTCGTCGCTGACGGTCTCACGCAGTGCGTCCAGGGACAGGACCTGCGAGTCGGGCCATGTGCGCGCGATGGTGCTCTTCCCCGCACCGGAGGGGCCGATGACGACCACCAAGCTGTTCTCCGGCAGGTTCGGGTAGACCGGTTCGTTCATGCGGAATCTCCTTGCGGGTGACGGCAGCACGTGCGGCGTGCTGCTCGGCGGGGTCGGTGAGTGGGTCGTCGACTTCCTGTGAAGGCAGGCGGCATCGCCGTCGCGCCGTCTCGGCCCGTTGGGGAGGAGCAGGCGCGGGGGTGCAGCTAGCGGTTACCGGCGGTGCCACCGGGTTGCTGGACGAGGTGCCGGAATCCAGCACCGCCACGGACGCCGGGCCTGCCTGCGCGCGGCGCTGCGGCCGCACGTGCACGCCGGGCCGTCGATCTCTGTCAGGGTGGCGACGTCGCTGCCGTCCAGGTAGAGCCGTTCGACCAGGTGACCGGCCAGGGTTGTGATCTGGTCCCAGTGCTGGTCGATGAGCCGGTCGGCGAGGTCGTGGACGGCCTGGTAGTGGATGTCCGTGTCGCCGAATCCGACGTGGGAGTTCAGGGCGAGCAGGGTCTGACGGTCGGCGCGGGCCCCGATTTCTACGCAGACGGCGCGTCGAGCGGTCCACAGGCCGTTGTCGCGCAGCCACCGGTCGTCGGCTCGCTCTCCAGCTGCGCAGTAGGCGGCGACGCTCTGGGAGTCCGTGAGCCCGCAGATGCCGGTGGCCCCTGCTGTGTCGCCGGGACTGCCAGGCTTGTCGATCTTCGTGTGGTGCAGGTGTGCGCCGCCGGCGAGCGCGATCACTGCGTGTGCGGCCTCGTGGATGGCGCGGATTATCTGGAGGGACTCAGCGGGGAGTTCGAGGTACCGGCTGCCGTGGTCGCCGCAGTCGACGTGGGTGTAGTGACGGGTGGGGTAGGGGGCACCGCCTGCGAACTGATTGGTGTGCCAGGTCCCGGCCCCGCTGTCGCCGCCTTCGGCCGGGTGTGGGGTCGGTTCGTGGTCGGGCTTCATTTCGAGGCGGCGATGACGGCTGCGGCCGTCTCGACAGCGTGGTGGAAGGCTTGGTCAAGGGCGTAGCTGCCGCCGAGGGGGCCGCCCAGCTGGTAGAAGTTGCCGTTGCCAGTGACGTCGGCGAGGGCCTTGAGGTGGATGCGTCGATCCGCCCACCAGTGCGTGCCGGCCGACAGGGCGAGCGCCGCGGCGACGCGGCCGGGGCACAGGCGCAGGCCGAGCGCTCGGGATCCCGCGTACAGGGCCGCTGCCTGCGTGGCGGTGTAGGTGATCACGTGCGTGGTGCAGGCGATACGGCCAGCCCTGCTGGACTGTCCCTCGGTCTCGTCGTGCTGGCCCTTGGTGGTGGCCTGATGGTCGGACTGGATCCAGTGGTCGCCCAGGTCCGAGGCTGCGCGCAGCAGTGCGTACACCGCGGCGAATCGGGCGGCAGGGGGGATGTACTCAGTCATCTTGGCCGTTCTCCTGATCTTGTGCGAACGAGCGGAGGCGAGAGCAGCTGGCGCGGTGCGCGCGGGCCAGCCACCGGGTGACACGACGGGTTGTGACCCGAGATGTCGGTGCAGGGATCTCCAGCAGCTTTGCGAGGGTTCGGCGGGCGTCCAGGTCGTGCTGGTCGTCGTGCACGAACTCGGCGGCCTTACGCATGCACCGACGCAGGCGTTGCAGTTCGTCCTCCCGTAACCGCAGCTCGGGAGAGGGAGCGGCGGCCCTCCAGGAGCTTGTCGACGCGCTGGCGGGTGCGGTCATCTCTGGGGCCTTTCTGGTGTGGTGTGTGGTGGTGGGGTTGGTCGTTGTCGTGGGCGCGCGGACTCCGCTCCCGCCCGCCCCTGCGGGCGTGCACGGGCGGGCGGGGGCAGTGCCTGTGCTGCGGCTGGCGGCGGGCTACTTGGGCAGGTGGTCCAGGGCGCGTTGCAGCAGGGGGCGGTGTGCGGCGTAGAGGGTGCGGCCTGCGGCGGTGATCGCTGCGTCGAGTTCGTCGAGGGATTGGACCGGCCACCAGTTGGCGTCCAGAGCGTCGTCGGCGGCGACGGCGGTCACCGGGGCAGGCAACCAGTACAGGGCGCTGGTGGACGCGACCCATGCGTGATCCGAGGTGCGCCAGTCGTCCACGACGTCCTGACCCAGGATCACGGGGTGGTGGTCGGCCAGGTCCACACCGGTCTCTTCGCGCAGTTCCCGGACCAGGGCGGCAGGGGCGGTCTCGCCAGCGTCGACCATGCCACCGGGGATCGCCTCGACATGGATGTCGTCCCGGGTGATCAGCAGTACTCGTCGCTGCTCGCCGGTGCCGGCGACCACGATCGGGTCGGCAGCGGCGTTCTCGCCCCATTTCCCGAGATTCCGGCCTGTGCGCCCGGTGCGGCCCTGCGGGTGCAAGGGCCAGCCCCGTATGTCCAACTCGTAGTCGACGAGCGCGCGAGCACGTCGGACGTCCCAGTCGTCGACGTCGGCCGGCGTCGCGGCTGCCTCGGCCCAGTCCGGCACGTGCCTGGCCAGTGCCGCAGGCTGTAGCTCCGGTGGCGTGATGTCCACCGGCGTGTACCCGGGCCAGCTCGCCGACCAGCAGCGCAGTCCAGCAGGGATGTTCTGAGCGTTGTCACTCATGGGCTCTCCAGGTCTCGTGATCGGTGCAGGGAGGGCCCCGGCAGCGTGCCGCGGCCCTCCCGCGTTCAGTGACTGTCGGCGTGTACGGCCGCGGTGGTCCGAACGGCGTCCGCGAGGAGCGCCGTCAGTTCCCGGCTGTGACCGACGACGGCCCGCAGACCGCGGATGAGATCCGGAGACAGGCGCCGGCGGCGGGCGTCGGCGAGGACTGCCTCCAGGTAGACGAAGTCGGCGAGGGCGCGGGCGCGGACGTCGAGGAGGCAGGGCTGCACCGCGAGTTCGTCATGCTGGGCGGCGGCGAGGTCGGCAGGGTCGGGGGCCTGGCTGTAGGCGCGGTCGGTCTGCGCGGTGAGCAGGGCGTCGACTTCGGTGGTGTCGGCGTAGGCGCGGCGCCAGCCGAGACGCTCGGCAACGGCATCGATCAGGGAACGGGTTGCGGGCACGAAGACCTCCGGTGGAGGGTCGTCGCCGGGTCCGGGCGACCGGGCGGACACCGCGCCTCCCCAACCGCCGCTGTGTTTGACGGCTGGGGGTGCACGGAGAGCGCCAGGGGCGACTGACCGTTGGATCCTGCTATCGCCAGGCGTCGACGGCTCCGAGACGCGGTCGGGCTGTGATGCTCGCGCAATCGAGCGGGTCCCTCTCGTCGTGCGGAGATTGACCGGCCGTGGGACGGAAGTCCGCGAGGGTCTGCATCAGGTCCTCCTCGCCGTCGAGGACGATGTCGACGTACCCGCGGCCGCAGGTGCACGGCACGATCAGCGTGAGCACGTCGGTGGCGCCGTCGTGTTCGGTGATCCGCAGGGTGTGGTGCAGCCACAGGCCGCCGTCCAGCCACGCCACCGCTGATGCCTCGAAGCGTTGGCTGCCGTCCTCAGGGACGCCCGGGTAGCCCTGCCAGGCTTCCGCGTCGACGGCCTGCCCGAGGGTGGAACCGTATTCGTTGCAGATGTAGTGGACGGCAGCTGTCTCCGCGTCGTCGCGCTGCTCCTGCTCGGAGGGACCGGCCGCATGCTCAGCGAGTTCGAGCAGGTAGGCGAGCGGGGAGTCCGCACCATACGGGCGGGACGGGGTGTGGAGTGTCTCGGTCATCTGGTCTCCCTGTCGGGATCAGTCGTGCGGGAGCCGGGCTGTCCGGTCCTCCGTGCCGCCCCGGCCGGCACACGGCGGGTCGGGGCAGCACGGGGAGCCGTCAGAACGGTGGATCGACGTCCAGGAGGGCGGGTCGGGGCAGGAACCGGGGGCGCAGTTCGCGCCGGCCCGCCCAGCACCCGCAGGCCTCCATCTCCGGGAACGGGCTGCCGAGCGGATGCCGGTTATTGGCGGCCGGGTCGGTTACGCGGCGAGCCGGTGTCCGAGCGGGGCCGGGACCATGACGGTGTCGGGGCTGGGCGCGATGCCCATTTCGCAGGGGTCGCAGTGGCCCTGGGTGCGTAGCGGGAGGCACACGTAGTACCGATTCCGGCACTTCGGGCAGGTCTGTCGTGCTGCCATGGCCCTGTCGAGAGCCATCTCCTGGGCGAGGGTGGGGGTCCGTTTGGGCACCGCCAGGTCGATGCGGAACAGCCATGCCCACCGGTTCCCGCCTCGGCAGATGAGTCGGGCGACGGGTTCCTGGCCGCCGGGGCTCAAGCCCAGCGCCCGTAACTGGCGACGCGTGGCCAGCCCGGCCGTCGGGGCGTCCCGCTTCCCGTGTACAGCTGCGCGCACGGCCACGGCGCCGGGGGCTTGGTTGTTGCCGAACGAAGGGAAAGTGCCGTCGTCGTGGGGGTCGACGTCGACGGGGACTTCGTCGTCGCGGCCGTCCATCACGCCCTCCAGGTTCCGGGCAGCGGGACGGGACGCTGCGGGTAGCGGCAGCCGGGTCGAAGGGGGCGGGGCCGGCCGATCCGGCGGCGCGGGCGGGGACTGAGCACAGGCTGTTCCTCCAGGCATCACTGGGCAGAAAGCCCTGCGTCCCGCGCACGGTGAAGCGGCGGGACGCAGGGCGGTGTTGTCGGCTGGGAGAGGCTTGCTCGGTGATCGAACGCCACGAGCAGCCGAGGGACTGGGTTCAAGGACCGGGTTCGAGACGGAGCAGCGCCAGCACCTCGTCCAGTTCGGCCGGCTTCACGAGGACGTCGCGTGCCTTGGAACCGGCGCTGGGACCGACGATGCCGCGTGACTCCATGAGGTCCATCAGCCGTCCCGCCTTGGCGAAGCCGACCCGGAGCTTGCGCTGGAGCATCGAGGTGGACCCGAACTGCGAGGTGACGACCAGTTCGGCCGCGGCGCACAGCAGGTCGAGGTCGTCGCCGATGTCCTCGTCGGTCTCCTTCTTCTGCTGGGTGTCGATGCCGACGTCGTCCCGGAAGCCGGGTGCCATCTTGTCCTTGCAGTGCTGGACGACGGCCGCGATCTCGTTCTCGGTGACGAAGGCGCCCTGCATCCGGGCGGGCGTGTTCGCCCCCATGGGCAGGAAGAGGCCGTCGCCCTTGCCGATCAGCTTCTCGGCGCCCGGCTGGTCGAGGATCACGCGCGAGTCGGTGAGTGAAGACGTGGCGAAAGCGAGGCGGGACGGCACGTTCGCCTTGATCAGACCGGTGACGACGTCGACCGACGGCCGCTGCGTGGCGAGCACCAGATGGATGCCGGCCGCGCGGGCGAGCTGCGTGATGCGCACGATCGCGTCCTCGACGTCCCGCGGCGCGACCATCATCAGGTCGGCCAGCTCGTCGACGATCACCAGCAGGTACGGGTAGGTCTTCAGCTCCCGCTCACTGCCCTCGGGTGTCTTCAGCTTGCCGTCGCGGATGGCCTGGTTGAAGTCGTCGATGTGCCGGAAGCCGAACGCCGCGAGGTCGTCGTAACGCAGGTCCATCTCCCGCACGACCCACTGCAGCGCCTCGGCGGCCCGCTTCGGGTTGGTGATGATCGGCGTGATCAGGTGCGGGATGCCCTCGTACGCGCTCAGCTCGACCCGCTTGGGGTCCACGAGGACCAACCGGACGTCCTCGGGGGTCGCGCGGACCATCACGGACGTGATCAGGCAGTTGATGCAGGAGGACTTACCGGAACCAGTGGCCCCGGCGATCAGGAGGTGCGGCATTTCGGCGAGGTTGGCCATCACGTAGCCGCCCTCGACGTCCTTGCCGAGCGCGACCAGCAGCGGGTGGTCGTCCTCGGCCGCGTCCGCGAGGCGCAGCACGTCACCGAGGTTGACCATCTCGCGGTCGGTGTTCGGGATCTCGATGCCGACCGCCGACTTGCCGGGGATGGGGCTGATGATCCGCACGTCGGGGCTGGCGACGGCGTACGCGATGTTCTTGGTGAGCGCGGTGATCCGTTCGACCTTCACGGCCGGGCCGAGCTCGACCTCGTAGCGGGTGACCGTCGGACCGCGGGTGAAGCCGGTGACGGCGGCGTCGACCTTGAACTGCGTGAACACGTTCTGGAGGGAGGCTGCCGCAGCGTCGTTGGCGGCGCTGCGCGCCTTGCCGGGGCCCTCGTGTGTGAGCAGGTCGAGTGCCGGCAGGGAGTAGGTGCTGTCGTTGGGCATCCGGTGCTGCTCCGCGGGCACCCGACGATCGCTTTCCATATCGGTCAACGGCGCCTTCGTGGCCTGGGGTACAGCCCTGGGAGCCGGCAAGTTCCTGTGCGTCTGGGCGCCGGTGGGCGCGGCGGCTGCCGCGGGCTTGGGTTTCCCGCGCCGCTGGAGGGCCTCTTGCTCGACTTGCTCGACCCCGACGGTGTCGGCCTCCCCGATGGGCGCAGGAGGGTACGTGGCGCGCGCCGGCGACGCCACGCTCAGGCTCTGTGTGTGTCCCTCGTTGTCCTCGAGAGGCTGCACGGCCGCTTGTTTCCGGACGGTGCCACGGGATGTGCCCAGCGTGCGCAGCCGCTGCGGGATGGCGTTCACCGGGGTGGCGGTGACGACCAGGAGCCCGAAGGTGCTGAGCAGTACCAGCAGCACTGCGGCTAGCACGGTTCCCATGGAGTACGTCAGCGCGGTCGCGATGCACCAGCCAGTCAGGCCGCCGGCGTCCCGAAGAGCCTGCACGCTCTCGCTGGTCGGTGAGCCGCAGGCGATGTGGAGCAGCCCAAGGGCGCCGATGACCAGGGCGGAGAGTCCGATGACGACGCGGCCGCTGCGTTCGCTCTTCCGCTTGCGCCGGATGAAACGCATGGCGGTTGCGGCGAGCAACACCGGTACGAGCAGGCCGAGTCGGCCGACCGATCCGGTCACCAGGTTCTCAACGAGATTGCCGACCGGGCCCTGCAGGTGAGTCCAGGTGCCCGCGGCGACGATCAGGGCGCTGGCGAGCAGGAGCAACGCCAGGCCGTCTTTGCGATGTGCCGGATCGAGCTTCTGGGCGCCCTTTCTCGTGTTGCGAGCAAGCCGGTACGCGGTCCGGGCGGGGCTGGACGCCGACGTTGTGGAGACCCTCTTGGCGGGAGTCCTCGTCGCGGCACGCGCTTTGGCCTGCTTCCCTTTCGCGGGAGTTGTCTTCTTCGCGGTGGTCCGTTTCGCAGCCGCCCTTTTCGCAGTGGGCTTCTTGACGGGGGTCTTCTTCATTCGGGGCTCCGTGACGGTTGGCCGGATCAAGGCGGCCGGTCGGCCTGTCCAGTCCTCGCCCGCTGGTGCAGTGCGGGCGAGGGCCAGGCAGAGTGGCCGGTCGTCAGTGCGGGCCGTCGAAGTCATGGGGACCGCCGGGCCACCGGGCCGTGTGGTTGTCGGTTGGCGGTGTAGTGGTCTGGATGAGCACGACCGATACGCGGGCGGGTCGGTTTGCGCGGGTGTGCCAGCGGCGGAGGTGCACACCGCGGAGCGCGAACAGGCTCAGCAGCGACCAGGTCAGGATCGCGAGGGCGGTGGCGATGGTCTTGCAGGCGGGCGGGCTGGCTTCCCACACCATGTACGCGGTGACCGTTCCATGCGCCGCCCAGAGCAGCCGCAGGGCGTTCCTCTGTGACAGCCACCCGCCGACCAGGCCGGTGATCCCGGTGAGCAGCCACAGGGTGTAGACGGTGGATCCGCTGATGGCGAGGCCCGCTGAGTGCTGCGCGATGTAGGTGCGTACGGGGTGGGCGGCGACGGCCCACACGCCGGACGTGGTGTCGGTGCCGATCTGGATCTTCGGTGCGAGGGTCAGCAGGCGGTGCAGGACGTCCATGACGATGAGGCCGGCGAACCTGGTCGAGAGGACGACGATCGACAGGCCGGTCAGTGCGATCAGTGTCTTGAGCCAGTCCGCCATGCCGTGCCAGCCGTCGATGCGCGCGCAGCGGATGTCGTCCCAGAGTTGGTGCAGGATTCCGCCGGTGCGCCAGGCGCTGTTCCACCGCGCACGGATCTTGGCGGTCCGGGGCCTGTTCGTGACCGGGCGTGGGACGTGGACAGGGAGGTTGTCGGCAGCAGTCTGGGGGTGGCCGGTGCTGGGGCGGTCGTGAGTCTGCATGGGGCAGCTCCTCGTCAGTGGAGGTTGGGCGGGCGGGCATGCGGGTGAAGCCACGTCGCGTGCGTCGCAGGTGGGGATACGTGCAGGTGGCAGCGGTGGGTCCCGCTGCGGCGGGGCGGGGGAGGGGAAAGCCGCCGGGTGGGTGCCAGGCAGGGTCGGATGCTGCCGGTCCGCGCCCGCGGATAGTTGCTGCGGGTCCCAGGTCGGGCAAGCAGGTGTGGCGAGTGCCGGAGGTTCTGTTCCGTATCCGATGCCTGACCTGTCGGTGAGGGATCGGATACGAGGCACGACCGCGGGTCCTCAGTTGACCTGCTTGCGGACCCAGACCATGAAGCCGCGCGTCTCCTTCTTCTCGTGGTTCTCGTTATGGGTGACCGGCCCTTCGTAGACGTTGGTCGTGTTGTGCGTGGTCGTCGACGCCATGGCGTGGTGGATGGCGACGCCTGCGGCCGTGATCACCAGGGCCAGGCCGGCGAACGGCGCCATGATGACGGCCGCGAAGCGCTCCAGGCCGGGGACGCTGACCTGGGACAGTCCGTTGAACAGCAGCCACGCGGCGCAGCCGAGGCCGGTGCATCCAGCGCCGACGCCGATGGACGCGACGGCGATGCCCGAGGCCCATGCGGGCACGATCCGGCGGTCGTCCTGCCGGACGGGCGGAGCGTCGCCGACCGCGGGCCGTTCGGTGTCGTCGCGGTGGGAGGTGGGGAACTGCGGTTCCGGACGGCAGGCTTCGGCGATGATCCGCTTCGCTTCGATTGCGGCTTCGGACTCGGTGCGGGGCTGGGTGTAGCGGTTTACGTCCATGGGGTTCTCCAATCGGAAAGGGCATGCGCGCTCCCGTCCGATTGGCAGGGAGCGCGCGGGGGCAGGGCGGGAATCAGTGGAGGTGAACGGGGGTCAGCTAGACGCCTGTGGACGGCCCCGGCCGGGGCCGGTCAGACGTTGTTGAGGCTTTTGATGGCGTCGAGCGCCTGGCGGGCTGAGGTGACCTGCTCGCCACGGTGGTCGCCGGAGTTGGCTCCGCCGCCATGCGGGCGGGAGCGGCCGCCGCCGGTTTCGTCGTCATCTTCGGGCTCTTCAGGCTCCGGCCAGAACTCGCCGGGGTCGGGGTCCCGGTTCCAGTCGCCCCGCAGGCCGCGCTTGTCCAGCTCGCGGATGTCAGGTGGGTCGGGCCGGGGTTGGGCGAGCGTTGTTCGCACGGGCCGGCCCCGTGGAGTAGAGGGGTTAGGCCTTTTCGAGGCTCTTGATGGCGGCAAGGGCTTGGCGAGCTGACGTGACGGGTTCGGCCTGGTGCCCGCTCGACGAGGTCTCGCCTCTGCCGCCGTACCGGCGGGACGGTTCGTCGCTGTCAGCGTCGTCGTCTTCTTCGGGCTCGGGCCAGAACTCGCCGGGCCGCACGGGCTCGTTCCAGTCGAACCACAGGCCGCGCTTCTCCAGCTCGCTGATCTCATGGTCGGTGAGCCGGTTGACCTCTTCGGGGAACAGGTCGGCCAGGTCGGTGTCGAAGTCCGCGTACAGCGACCGCATGAGGACGGCGCGGCCGTTGTCGAGGACGATGACCGCGACTCCGCCGGTGGACACGCCGTTCTCCGGGTCGGCCTCGCCGCGGATGGCCCGCTCGATCGCAGAACCTTCGGTGCGGGAGTAGCGGGCCGGGATGGTCGGGACGTCGTGGGCGTTCTCCATGGTGCCCTCCGCCGCCTTGCGGGTGGCGCCGGGCGAACCCATGTTGAAAATGACCGGCCTCGAGTTCTGCCGCAGGTTGTCCTTCATCTCCGTGGAGAAGCCGTTGTGCGCGAACGGGCTCTGGCCGGCCGGGTTGAAGCCGATGCCGTACTTGAGGCCGGTGACGGTAAGGGCGTCACCGTCCTTCTGGATGAACTCGCCGAAGTCCGCGTCCTGCGCCGCGGTCATGAACTCGTCGCCGTAGACGTTCAGCTGCCGGTACGGGCAGCGCGGATCGCCCGGCTTGTAGTCATGCGGCTGACCGTCGTGCGACCAGGGCATCTCCGCCCTGATCTCGCACAGCGCGTTAGCCGCCCGCAGCGAGCGGGCCATCCACAGCGCGTTCGAACCCTGCCGGTCGATATACCGACCGAGCACGGTGGTCTTCTCGTCCTTGCGGACCGTGGACAGCCACACGACCTCCCCGTCCAGAGACTGGGCAGCCATGTGGATCGCGAAGAACTGCGTCTTGCCCGACCGGCTGACCCCAAGGGTGAGGCCGTGGGCCGCCGCGTTCTTGTCGTGCTGGTACACCATCGTCTTCACCGGCTGGCCGGTGATGGTGAACCCGCACACGTACATGCCCTTGGCGTCCGGGGTGAGCAGCTCGCGGGTGGCAGGGAAGATCGCGGACAGCGGCGGCTCGTCGAACGCGCTGATCAGGAACTCGCTGCCGTCGACGAGGACGAACACACAGGAGTCGTCCTCGGGCACACCGAGTCCGCGGCAGACCTTGGCCAGGTCGATGCGCGGAGTGTCGGTGGAGTCGGCCATCTTCGCCCGGTAAAAGGTGACGCCGCGTGCATCGTCGCGGGTCCGGTGGACGAGGACGGAACCGGGGGCTCCGCCTTTGGGACTACCGATGCGGTCCGTCCAGCGTTCCTGGTCGGTGGGCTGGCTCCGGCGACGTTCGTTCGCGTCGGGGGTGATGTGGGCTTCCAGCCAGCCCGGGCCGCCTTGCCGGCCGGGCTGGATCGCGATGTCGGAGAGCTCGACGTCGCTCTCGTGGACGCCGAACGCTGCGGCGACCACGGCCTCGGTGAGTCCGGTGATCGGCCGTCCGGCTTCGGTGGCGCGCACCAGGATCGTCAGGTCGTTCGGCATGCCCGGGTGGCGGGTGGCCTTGACGATGTGAGTGCGGGCGGGCATGCCTGCGATCTCCCACAGCACGTTCGCGTCGTGAGTCAGCCGGTCGGTGCTGGCGCGCACGGTTGCGGGCGCCGGTTCCGGCCCGGCCGTGGGGCGCAGGTCGGCCGGGAGAGTGGCGAGGGCCGGCCTGTGGTGGCGGCGGGTGTGCCGCGAGAACGGCAGTACGAGAAGACCAGCCGCCGCCCATCCGGCTGCCAGCAGTCCGTCCAGCCACCACGGGCCCCAGCCAGGGGTATGCCGGGCGGCGACGTCCACGGCAGCGGCCAGGACCGCCGGGCTCCAGCGCAGGATCTTGCGCCCGGCGCCGGACTCTTCGCCCTTCCAGGCGAGGAACCAGCCGCCGAGGCCGGCGGCGCCAGCCAGCTGCACGACCTGGTTGACGGGGCTGTCGGAGTAGGCGTTGGGGGCCACGGCCAGCACGGGCGCGGCGAGAGTGTAGGCGAGGCGTTCGAGCGCGACACTGCGCGGCGCGGCCATGGCTGTCTCCTTCAGGAAAGGGCACGGGCGGCCCCGCGCGAGACTGCGGGGCCGCCCGTGGCGGGTATGGGTGGGGGATAGGTCAGCGGTTGAAGAAGCCCGGCCGGGGCGTCCTCTCACGGCGGTTGGAGCGGATGTCGTCCAGCGCCCCGTAGAGCTTGGAGTGCTTGCGCCGGGTCTCGTGGGTGAGGTCGGCGGTCTCCTGTGCGGTGTTGCGGAGCCTGCGGACCTGCACGGCGGCACCGCCCAGGGCGACTCCGACGCTGCTGCTCAGCTCCACGAACTTCGGGTCGAGTTCGGCGTTGGCGACGTCACGGGCGGTGTCCTCGGCACGGCCCGCGTTGCTCCTGACGCTGCGGACCAGGCTCTCCAGGTCGCTGCCGGCGTCGTCGAGTGCGCGAGCGAACGCGTCGAGCTTGGCCTGGACGGCCTTGAAGCGGTTGTCGGCGTCGGCCGGGACGGGCACCGCGCTGGTGGTCTGGGGTGCGACATCACTGCTCATCAGGGTTGTCTCCCTTCTTGTTTCCTAGTCGTGGTGGGCGGCGGCCGACGCGGTCCTGAGTCCAGCCTCTTCCTTCGCGGCCATGTCCTGGCCGTAGACGCGGGCGACCATGGAGGCCGCCAGTTTGGCGGCCTCCATGGCGAGCTCGCACTCGATCGCGCACCGTTCGGCCTGCTTCTTCATCCGGTCCGCCGCGTCGGCCAGGTCGACGACCAGGTCGGTGACGGAGGATTCGATGTTGTGGTCGCCGACCAGGTCGGCGGCCATCTCCCGCAGGGCATCGGCGACTTGGTCGAGGGCCTTAGCGAGGGATTCGGCCCGCTCCCGGTCGGAAGCGGCCTGGATGGCGATGTTCGCCATCGTCATCAGGTATTCGTCGAACGTGATGTCCGTGCGGTGCTGGGCAGCCAGGCCGCCCGTGCCGGACGCCCTGCGGACCGATGCGCTGCTCACGCTGTTCCCTTCCGTGCTGGTGGGTCGGCTGGTACCTGGCCGCTCGGTGTGCGGTTCGGGTGCGGGCGGCAGACCCCGGACGCCAGTCGTCACCGCGGCAGGGTCGTCCGGGACGATGACCGCGTCCTCGATGTCCTCCTCGCCACCGCCAGGGCTGCGCGGCGACCGGGTGGGCCGATCGGGCCACTCCACATCGGGGACAGAGCCTTCCGGCGCGAACGGGTCGTCCGGCCAGGGCCCGTTGTGGGTTCTGCTGCGTCCGTCACGGCGAGCGCGGCCCCCCTGACGTGCTCGGCCGGTGCCGCTCGGCTTCCCGCGTTGAGAACGACGGCGCTTCCAGCCCGGCTGTGCGCCAGCAGGCTTGGAGGCGCCTGGCTTGCCGGCCCGGTCCTTACCGGTGCTGGAACCGGCGCCCCTGCCCCCCTCGGCGGCTTTCTCGCCGCTTCCGCCGGCGCCCCCAGTCCTTCCTTTCGGCTTCTCCTTCTCCTTGGTCAGGTTCACCTTCTCCCGGCCGCTCTTCGCCTTGTCTCGGCGTTTGTCCCAGCGGCGTTGGGCCTCCTGCGTGACGGCCGCGCCCAGGGTCGTGCGCTCAGAGCCTGCCGAAGCCGCGGGTTCCCGTTTCGCCCTCCGCGCAGCATCGCGCTTCTTCCGCTCTGCCCGACGGTCCTTCCAGTCCTTCTGCCGCTGCGCACGGGTCTGGTCACGGTCCTGGGTCCGGTCAGCGAGGGCGGCCGCATGGTCTGCGGTGCGCCTTGCCTGCCGCGCAGCAAGTCGGGTGCCGGCCCGCTCCTGGCGGCCGCGGGCTCGTTCGGCCCGGCCGCTGGACGCCGGGCCCGGCTGAGCGTGGCCGCGGTCACCCTTCCCGCTCCCGCCACCAGGGCCCTTCTGGAGGCCTTTCGAACCTCCGGGCGACCCTTTTCCCCCGCCCCCGTTCGTGCGGCCGCCAGGCGAACGCTCAGGGCCCTTTCCGACGCCCTTGCCTCCTCCGCCGGCCCCCTTGCTCGAGCCGGGACCGGAACGCCCGCTGGAGCCACCGAGATTGGATTTGCCGCGCGAGGAAGACCCGCCGGAACCCCCGGACTTCGAAAGGCCCTTGCCTGATCCCAGACCCGAACCCGGTGACTTCGTCCGGTCGACGCCGCCTTTGCCACGCGCCTCCGCCTTGTCACCCTTCGCTTTCATCATCGCGGCGTGGAGCTTTCCGTTCTGCTCCAACATCGCGACTTCCTGCGCCGTACGCCCCTTCAGGAGCTCCGTTTTCCGCGCTATTTCCGCCTCACGAAAAAGAGCTTCCCCTTCGTGACGGTCTCGGGCTCTTTCCAGACGGAATTCCAGCCAGTCACCGAGTCGATCGGCGAGAGAACGAGGCTGAACATACTCGCCGTCCCCGTATTGATCCTCACCGTCTTCCGCTTCTGGTTCTGCAATTCCGTCGGATCGCAGCACTGACGCCGGATCCGGCGCGGACGGAATCGGGGAAAGATTCAGCGCAGCATTTCCAGACAGGTCCGGCTGAGTTTCCGAGGAATCATCTGCTGCCGGAATAGTGTCCGCGAAATCAGGGATGGGTGGCGGCGCGTACGACGGCTCATCGCGCCACGGTCCGCGGACCAGGATGCCGGTCGGATCGTCTACGTCGGACACGGTGCACCTCCTTCCAGGGGCTTGACAGAGCGTGAGGTCTTGTGTGCACGCGCGTGCACGTGCACGTGTGCACGCTTTACGCGCGCGAGGCCCCGCCGACGTCCGACGGGGCCTTCGTGTGTGACGTTCAGTGACGTGGGTCGTGCTGCTGCAGAACCTGTTCCGCGTACTGCATCAGGTGGTTCCACAGCCGGTCGTCGCCGCCGGCCCGTTTGCCGATGGCCAGTCCGAACAGGCGGCACACCTGAGTGAATCCGGGAATGGCATCGCTTCGACCGGCCTTGACGTCCTTCAAGATCTGGGATCGAGTGATGCGGAGCCAGAACTCCATGCGGCCGAGTTCGCCGCGCGATTCGACCGACCTGCGCTCTTCTTCTCTCAGCCATTCGTTCCGCCCCTGAATGGAGCGCTCGATGCTGTTGAGGGGCCGCGTCACGCGGAATCCCGGTTACGCGACAGGTCGTAAATGCTCGCAGGGCTACTGTATCCCACGTTCCGGGTTCGTTCTCCCTGGTCAGAGGTGGTTCCGGGCGTCGCCTGCAGCTCAGGATTCTTCCGACGCATCTTCTCCAGTTTCCTCTCCTTTCGGTCCCTGACCGTATTCACGACGGCCTCATCGTGAGCGCGGCGCTTGTAGGCGCTCTTTTCCAGGCCCGCCGCCAGGTGGTTGAGGTCGGCGAGTACGTCCCTCAGCGCCTTTTCGACCGGCCTGGCACGGAGTGCGGCGTGATAGCGGCGATCTCCTTCCACGTGCGTGCCGCGCAGGTGGAGGCGCGTTTCGCGGGCGAGGGTTTCCAAGTTCTCGCCGATGTCCAGCAGGACCCGCTGAACGTTGGCCAGGTACCGGGCAGTTGCATCCGGGTTCCGCGCGACCTCACTGAGGGGAGAGGGATTCTGGTTCGGGTCGTTGCTGTTCACGGTGGGGATTCCTCCTGCTGTACTAGGGGTTCTGTGACTGCTCCCGGCAGTCGCAGCGAGGGCCAGCCCGAATCGCGCGGGCTGGCCCTCACTGGTGTGTGCCGGACGGCTGTTCAGCCGCGGTAGCCGTGCGCCATGAGCACGCTGGCTTCCTGGCGGTACTTGGACGCGGTGTCCGTGGAGGACACCGCGAGTTCGCGCTGGACGTCGGCGATGGAGATCCGGTCGCGCAGTTCGTGGTGGATGTCCTCGTATGCGAGGCCTTCGGGCACGAGGCCGGCCGCGAGCGCCATGCGCGCGACCTTACGGACCGCCCGCTCGCGCGGGGTGGCCTTCGCCTCATCCTCGATTTCGACCGCACGTCGCTCGGTTTCGGCGGCAGCCAGCCGCGCTTCGGCGGCGGCGAACTCGCTTTCGGCCTCGCGCTTCCGGGCCTCCTGCGCGTTGGCGTCGGCGGTCGCCGCTCGCTCGGCTTCCTCCGCTGCTCGCCGGTTCGCTTCGGCAGCGGCGCGCCGCGTTTCGGCAGCGTCCCGTGCGGTTTCGGCAGCGGCCCGCTCCGCTTCGGCCGTGGCCTTGCGGGCTTCGGCAACGGCCTGGGTCTCGATCGCCTCTGCCTCCGCTGCAGCAACCTGGTCGGCCAGCGCCGCTTCCCACCGCTTCTCGGCCGCCTGGCGTTCCAGTTCCGCCGCGCGCAGGTCCGCGGCGGCCTTGGCCTCACGCTCGTCGGCCTCCCTGCGCTCCGCCTCCGCAGCGCGGCTGCGGGCCTCGGCCACCACGGCGTTGTCGAGTGCCTCCCGCTCCAGCTCAGCAGCCCGCTCTGCGGCGCTGACCTGGGCTTGGGCGTGAGCGCGGGCCTGACCGGTCTGGCCGTCGACCTCGGCCTGGGCGATCTGTACCTGGCCCTTGGCGCGCAGCCGTTCGGCTTGCGACGCCGCCTTGGCGACCTCGCTGCGTGTCTCCGCGTCCAGGCGCCGCTGCTCAGCGTCTTCCGCGCGCTCCTGGGCTGCCTGCTCCTGCTCGTCGGGCATGGCCAGGGCCTGATCGACGGTGTAGCCGTAGGGGGCCATCCGCATCGGCAGCAGTTCGTCCTCGCTGGCCGCGTCGATGTCCCCCTTGTACTTGCGCTTGAGCCACTGCTCGTACGCGATGAGCTGCTGGTCGCGGCGGATCATCTCCGGGTAGGAGGTGACGCCCCACAGCCGCATCCGGCGGAAGATCCGGGCCGTCGCGATCGGGGCGAGGATCCACCGCAGCCACGGGATGGAGTCCCGTTCCTCCTGCTCGGGCCGGACGACGCGGTCGATGGCGGTACGCCCGAGTTCGACGACCGTGATGAACAGGACCGGCACCACGCCGTGAGCGCCGGCGGCGACGTAGTCGAGGAGCTTCCACGCCCCTTCCGGGGCGCCGGACGCGGCGTTGAGGACGACAGTCGCGCCGGTCAGTAGCCACACCGGGTAGCGGATCCAGCCGATGGGGCGCTGCAGCCAGGCCATCAGCAGGTCGACAGCGATCATCACCATGATGCCGACGTCGACACCGACCGCGAACAGCTGGCCCTTGCCCAGCGTGCCGAACCGCAGCTCCTTGAAGGCGAAGTCCGCGACGTGCTCGAAGGACAGGTAGAGGCCGATGCCCGCGAGGGCGAGCGCGGCCAGAACGATCCCGCCGGTGGTCCACTTCTGGGTGCCGGTCAGCTTCGCCGGAGAGGCTTTCGTTCCGGTTCCGTTTGTCGTCTCCGAAACGACGTCTGTCCTGCCCGAAACGGCATCGGTTGTCGTCGAAACCGGCTGAGGTGTTTCCGAAACGGCGGCCGGCGCGGGCGTCTCGGGAGCGGGTCCGACCGCGGTTCGCGGCCAGTCAGTCATCGTCATCGGGACCTCCGGAAGGGATCATTCGGGGCGTGCACGAAACGGCGGGCGCTGCTCCCGAAACGCGGGGGTGCGTACCCGAAGCAGCGGTAGATGTGGTCTGTTGATCGCGAAACCGGCCCCGGCACACCCGCGGTGGGCGCGCGGCTGGGACGGTTACTCGATAGACGGGCGACCGTTTTTGCGAAGCGCCCTGGGGCGGGCGCGAAACTGGGTGCGGCTCCCGCCGGGTACGCGCGAAATCAGCTCTCGGATCCGCGCTACGCGAGCGAAGGTCGGTGTGGGGGATGCCGAAGAACCGGCCTCGGTCGATCCGCGGTTGGGGCGTGCTGCCGAAACCGCCAAGACAGCGAAGCGAAGCCCTGTCTCGGGCTGGACCCTGAGCTCGCCGTGATCAAGTGGCTCTTGTCGACTATCGGTCCGGGCTGTCCGGCTCCCAGTCACCGCCCGACCCAGACGCCGAAGAGGCGGTCGGTGCGGGCGGATCAGGCAGCCGTCAGGCCACGACCGTGAAGCCCCGGCGCGGAGCGACGACCGCGCCGTCGGGCAGCAGGTCGCCGGTGTCCTCGAAGGCGACCAGGCCGTTGCAGAGCAGGCTCCAGCCCTGTCCGGGGTGGCTGGTCACGACGCGAGCTGCTTCCGCGTCCGTGCTGCTCGCGGCCGGGCAGGCCGGGGTGTGCCGACACAGGGATGCGGGCAGGCGGCGGTTGAGGCGGGTGTCGTCCAGCGGGGTCCGTAACGGGAGCGTGTGCATGGTGCCTCCGGGCGTTGTAGTGGGGTGAGTTGCGCGGCTGCGCGGCTCCCCTGGACGCCGTCCGGCCCGGCTCTTGCACGCGAGGTGCGAGGCTGGGCCGGGCGGGTCAGGCAGCCGACAGAACGGATCAGTCAGCGCGGCAGCGGAGTCCGCGTGCGGTCCCTGCGTTCTCCTTCGTCACCGGACTGGCCGGGGCCGGGCCGGTGACGACGGGCTGGGCAGGGTTGCGGGCGTGAGTTGCTGTGTGGCGTGCCGCCGGGGCGGCGGGCAAGCATGCGGCTTGTCCTCAGTTCTTTCGGCGGCTCTGCGCGACGAGGCCGGTACGCCCGGCCTCGTCCAGCCATTGCTGGGCGTGGTCTCGGTCATGAGCACCAACGATCGGAGCGAGGCCGTCATCGGTGGTGACGAACGCGGACCACGTCGTGCCGTCGTTCTCCGTTTCGGCCTGGGCAGCGTCGAGCTGGTTTCGAAGCCAGGCGGGGAGGGCCACGTCGGTCTCCTCAAATCAGGTCGGGGCAGGGCGGGACTGGGGTGGAGGGGGAGTGTCAGGCGCTGGCCTGACGTGCACGGTTGCGAGCCGCGCGGCGCTTCATCGAGCGACGCTCGTCCTCGCTCAGCCCGCCCCACACGCCGGTGGCCTCACCGCGGTCCAGCGCGCCCTGGAGGCAGCTCTCCTGCAGCGGGCAGCGGCGGCAGACGGCCTTGGCTTCCTCGATCTGGTACAGCGCCGGACCGGTGTTGCCGACGGGGAAGAACAGCTCGGGGTCCTCGCCGACGCAGGCGGGCTTGGGTCGTGCGGGGCCCGCGGCGGTGGAGACGGAGCCGTAGCCCCACGTCGGTACGCTGGAGTTGCGATTCATCAGGGCCTCCCAGAAGGTCCAGTTCAAGAGACAGCCCCGGGGCGGCCACCCCGGGGCTGTTTGATGTCGGCGGCCGGACGGCCTGAGCGGGGGAGCTCCCGGTCTCCGCCGGCCTAGGCCGGGAAGGCGCGGGGACGACGGGCAAAGCCGGGGGTTCAGCGCTGCCGCTGTCATTCGGTGTAAGCGTCCTGCAGGCGGGTGAACCGTTCGCGGATCGGTGCCCCGTACGCGCATGGCGTCGGGCCCTGGCAGGCCGGGCAGTCGGCGGTGTGCTCGGTGGAGTCCTCGAACGCCTTCATGTAGCGGACGAACAGGTCGTCGGTCGGCCGAGTCATTTCTGGTGGTTCTCCGACCGCTTGTTCTTCTCCGCGTTCTTCTGCGAGAGCGCCTCGCGTTCGGCGTCAGTCATGCCGCCAGCTCCCAACCGGCCAGCACCTGGGCCACGCCGACGACGGCGACGTCCTCCGGCTCATAGCCCTTCAAGTCGTCCTCGCGCTCGATGTCGTCGACGATCCCAGCCTGCGGCTGCCCGGTAGCGCGTGCCATGCTGTGGTGCATCAGGTCCTCCAAGCAGGTCCTGGACAGCCCCGGTGAATTGAGACGCTCCGGGGCTGTCGTGCTGTTCAGGCGACTGTTCGTACGAACAGCCGCGGCCCGTCTCCCGTCGCACCAGCGAGCGGGTCGGACGGAAGAGGGACCGTGGCGGATCGTCAGGCGGCAGGCACGAAGGCCGCGGGCGCGCGGCCGGGGCGGACCAGGCGGTCATCGCTGGTCCACGCGGCGCCGGTCGCGTGCGGCTCGCTGTCGGCCCGCAGCACGTCACGGACGATGAGCGCCCACTGTGCGTCCTTGCGGCGCAGCAGCTGCGCCGCTTCGCCCGGGTCTGTGATCAGCACGAGGACCTCGTACGCGCCCGTGTCGGTCTGGTAGAGCGCCCCGGGCTGGCGCGGGCCGATCTCGTCCTCGGAGCGAGGCCGGGGGATCGCGGTCGGGATCATGCGGCGGCTCCGATCAGGACGTCGAGGCCGTCGTGCCGTGCGTTCTGTGGGTGCGGGCGGGGGCTGGCGGGCGTTGGCCGGTCGGGGGTCTTCTCGTGGGGGATCGGCCGGTTCGGTAACGGCGGGCGGGTGACTGCCATGGGGGTGTCGTTCAGAATGGTCATGCGGGTCGTCCTGTCTGGAGGGTGACCAGCGGCAAAGAACCCCCGGGGTGGACACCCCCGGGGGTTTGCCGTAGATGGGGCCCCGCCGCGGCGGGGCAGTGCGTCCTGCGCACTCCACCGGCGGCCGGGCCCCGCTGGCTGGCAGCGGGCGCGGTCGCCGGTGGGCAGCGCAAGCTAGCTGCCGTCTGGTGTCGTCGGTTCGGTCGCGGCCATGAACTCCTCGTACTCCCTCTGGTCCGCGGTCTCGTACCCGTCGCACATCTCCTCGAAGGAGACGTCGTCGTCGCTCTTCATTGCGCGTTCCTCCTCACTGACCGCTGTACGAGCAGCCACGGCCCCGGCCGCCCCGGCTGAAGGGATGGCCGGGGCCGTGGTCGTTCGTCTCGGGGTACGGGTCAGGCGCCGGGTGCTGACTTCTTCAGCGCGTACTGCTCGCCGAGTTCGGCCTGCCGTCGTTCGTGCGCTGCCACGTTCTGCGGCCTCAGCGGAAGTTGCGGACCGCGGAACTCGGAGACCGATCCCGGCGTGCGCTCCGAGCACCGGTTGTTCGCCCTCTCAACCGCCTCACCGCCGTGCTTGGCCCACTGCTGCCGACGCCCGGCCGGCCACTGTGCCGCCAGCTTCTTCGCGGTACGCCGCTCCTCCTCTTCGATCAGGTCCCGGGCCAGGCGCCGAGTGGGCTCGACCTGAAGAGCGAGGACGTACCGGCGGGCAAGGACGCCTCCGTCTGTGCAGTGCTGGCTGCCGGCGCACAGGGTGCAACCCTTGCGGTGGGCCAGGTAGGACTGGCGCACCGAGTCCAGCGTGACCTCCGTCGTGATCCGGGAGACCGGAGTGGCCGGAGCCGGGAGCGGCTTGTAGAACTGCTGCGCGGCGCGACGGTTTTCCTGCGGCATCGCGTCCCGCAGTAAGCGGTCCTGCCGGGCCTGCCAGCGCCGGACGTCGATGTCGATTTCCACGACCTGATCGGTACCGTCGCACTGGATGTGTTTCTCGCCCTCCGCCACTTTCGCCGAGATGCAGTGCTCGCGGATCTTGAGGACCGTATCGCCCATGATCCGACGCCAGGTGAGGCAGTCGGGGCAGACGATCGACCGCACCTCGCCCGGGCGGACATTGAAGTCCTCGGGGGCCATGGTGCTGAGCAGCAGCGGCGGTCGGCGGTTGGTGTTCTTGGACCGGGTACGGCCGGGTCGAATGCGGGGCATCGATCCTCCTGACGCGAGCGGGCGGCAAGCGCGGGTGCTGCCTTCTCTGCCACGCCAGGCTGGCCGTTCGGCCGGCCTGGCGGACAGACAGCGCAGCTGCGCTGTTCGAGGTGAATCAGGTACAGCTATTCGATACAGGCGCCTCCGGCCGGGGGAGCTCGGCTCGACCCCACTGCCGCCGCCCCGAGAGGCGGTGACTCCCGCTGTTTCGCGGTGTAGCAACGCTGCTTCTGCTAGAGGTCCGTCAAAAATCGGCGGACTGGCTCAGCCAGTTGCAGCTGCGGAATTGAAGTTCTCGAGCGCTTCGGCCGGGATGCGGATCGCCCCGCCTCGTACACCTGCACCGCAGGTGCAAGGTCGCTCGTCTCGAACGGCCCCCAGCTCTCCCCGCTTGATGTACCGGTAGACGGTCGCCGGGTGCTTCCCCAGGCGACGGGCTACCTGTTGTACGGAGAGGTCGGGCCTCGAAGCCGCAGGCTGTTCCATGAATCTCGCTCCTCTGGGCCGAGTGACGCGACGAACGTACTACCTTTCGCGAAAGGCGGCAAGGTTTCGCATCAAGATGCAGCCACCCCACCAGGGCACCTATCGTGAATAGCGATAAGGTTCGGCGATCGCAACGAGCGGGGAGGTCGAGCTGGTGAGTGACAAGTGGATCAGTGCCTCAGCGCCATACCTTGCGCCACGCGCTCCAGGCCAGCGTGATGCCTGGTCCGAAGAAGCCGCAGGTCACGGCCGCAAGGGGGGCCAAGAGCTGATCTTCGCAGGCACCATGCAGGCACCGCCACTGGTGGCAAGGGCGCTTGGCGTCGACACGGAAGAGGCCGCTGTAGCGCGAAAGCGGATCATCACTCTCGATGGCGAACCGGTAGAACTCACCGATACCTACTACCCGACATCGGTCGCATCCGACACGCCGCTCGCCTCTCCTCAGAAGATCAAGGGCGGGGCTGTGACGCTACTTGCAGAACTCGGGTACGCCGTGACCGACATCCACGAAGACATCAGCGCACGGATGCCCACTGCTGACGAACGCCGGCTCCTGCACCTTGGCGCAGATGAGCCGGTGCTGCTCTTGCTCCGCGTCCACGTCGCCTCAGACGGCAAGCCTGTGCAAGTAGACGCGATCACCATGCCCTCGCGAGGGCGCCACCTCTCCTACACCTTGAAGAAGCAGGGATGAGCCCCGCCATCGATAGCGAGAGCATCGACCCACGCCCCCTCCACGAGCGGATCGCAGCCGACCTACGCGCGCAGATCAGATCCGGCGACTACGCAGCCGACACGGCCATCCCGTCAACGGAACAGCTGAAGACACGTTTCGAAGCCTCGAATGCGACTGTCCAAAAAGCTCTGGGGCTGCTGAAGAACGAAGGACTGATCGTCGGCCGTCCGGGGAGCTCCGTGAAAGTTCGGCGCCAGCGGCTGCAGACCATGACTCCATCTCAGTACTCGCCGCCGGCCGCCCCGGGTGACCAGTACCGGTGGATCACGGAGGCGGAGAACAGGGGTCAGACAGGGAAATCCCAACTCCTTGAAGTTGCAGAAGTCATTCCTCCTGCCGATGTTCGGGAGGCGCTCGGCATCACCGCGGACGAAACGGCTGTGCTGCGCAAGCAGATCCTGCTCCTCAACGACGAGCCGTGTGAGTTGGTGAAGTCCTACTACCCGTTGGAACTTGCACGAAATACGCCAATCGCACAGAAGAGGCGGATCCGTGGGGGCACCCCCGCCCTGCTTGCTGAAGCGGGCTACCCGCCCGTCCGAACCGTGGACCGGGTCTCGGCATGCATCGCAACCCAGGAGCAGTACGAAACACTCAGGCTGCCGAGCGACCTTCCGATCCTCCGCACGCTGCGAGTTGTACACAGCCGCGAGGATCGCGTGATCGAGGTGACTGAGATGGCGAAGGCCAGCCACCTCTATGAACTGCGTTATGACTTCTGAGGCTTGCTCACACTCGCTCGCGACCTTGCCGCATTTCGCGAAAGGTTGGTAGCTTGGGCCGCAGTTTGAGATCTCAGGGCCACCGAGGCCACTCGGTGGTTCTGGCTCCCCCGCTGCGGGGCTCCTGGTGAAGGAAGCTCACGGCACTTCGCGAAGGAGACCAGCAATGCCGCCTCACCGGAGATGTTCACCAGGCATGGAAGCGCAGCCGCACCGAAGTGACTGACACGCATGAGGCGCCCCTGCCCACCTTGCTTCGCCGCCTGGAAGACCAGACTGAACTGGCGCTCCCCCAGCAACAGCTGACGAGGTGTGCAAACGGCAGCCCGGCCTTCGAGCGTACTGACGACGGAGCCTTCGAGGCACCGCGCGGCGGGACCATACAGCTTTTGACGACACGTCTTCCCCAGCCACTACGGGGATCAGGACTGGGGAGTATCGTGTCTCCGAGCTTGATCCAAAAATGAAAAGCCCCCAAGACCTTAGGCAAGTCAAGGGGGCGGGCCGGAACCTCTTGGCGGAGGCTCTGCGGCCAGCCGACCACCCCTTCCACGACCAAGGTGATCGACATGCAGCAGGGTACCCGTACCCTCCGCACGACACACAACACGGCACCAGCTGTAGCAGCGACCAGTGCGTCGCTCCGGCCTGGTGCCCTCTCGGACTTCCCGCACCGATCCGCGTACGGGTACACGACTGCCCCACGAGGGGGCTGTATGTCGTAATCGCGATAGGCGGCGCCCGGTAAGCGGGTCTAACAGCCGTCGGGACGCCCGGCCACCTAGGCGATTCGCAGTCACCTCGGCTATGGCGTCCCATCTGCCACCAGGCGGGCTTCGCAGGCCCCCTGAAGGGATTGTTCGTCCGGTTAGCAGCCGGCCGAACACTTCAATCTTTGGTTCTCCCCGAACCAGCGCCGAAGGCGCCTTTTTCGTGCCCTCCCTCAACTGCAGGAGAGCAGGACCCATGTTGCAGCATCAGGCTGCTCTTTGTCAGCTCACCCATGCCCGTTTGGCGCATTTTGCGCCGTCTACCCGGTCACAGTTTCGGCCTCAAGCCGCTATCCCGCCATGCCAGCGGGCTGAAATGGCGCGTCCTGTGCGGTCCACCGGAGCGTCGTCGTGAGCTCCGCGACCGTGCCTGCTACCCACCGTCCGGTACGGCGTCGTTTGCTCCACGCCGTGCCGGATGTGCTCGGACCGACCGTGAAACGAGGTCCCGGGCACCCTCTGGTGCTCGGGACAGATGCCCGGGCTCGTCTGACGGCTGCCGTGCACACGCTGCTGGATGCCTCGGGTCTCGACGATGGCGTGTCGGACTCGGTGCGGCTTGCGGTGGTGGTGCTGGCTGCCCGTACGCCGTCCGAGACCGGCGTGGTGGAGATCCGGGCTCGTGAGCTTGGCCGGTGGCTGGGGCTGTCAGAGTCCAGGGTGCGACACGCGGTCGTTCCGGGCCTGCGTCGGTCCGGCGTGGTGGACGTCGAGACGATGACCGGTGAGTTCGGCGAAGACCGCGGCCTGACCTGCCGTGTGCTGCCGCTGTGGGAAGCCCGAGGCAAGGCCGGGAACCCGTTGCTGTTGCAGAAGTCAGAGCTGGCAACGCTGCTGCGGCTGATGGAGGCCCTAATGGCGCCGGGCTGGGCGCATCGGGATGGGCGTGTGACCCCGGCCGGGCTGCTGGGTGCCCGGACAGGGCATGGAGCTGCGACGGACCGGCTGGCCATGCTCTTGCTGGTGCTGGAGACGGCGGAGACGGGCCGGGTGCGGTTGTGTGGCGGCCGGGTCGAGCAGCGCTACGGGCGGCCGGTGGTGACCCTGGCTCGGCTGCTGGGGTGCTCGTCGTCTCGGGCTGAGCGGGTCATGGCTCGGCTGGAGGATGCCGGCCTGGTGGAGCGGCCGCGGCGGCAGACCGCGTCGGGCCTGTGGCAGGCCTCACGCCTGGTGGTGCCGGCGGTGACGGCCGCGCACGGTGTCAGAAACGGGGGTCTCCGTGGACGAAGTGATGGCCCTGATGGCTGTGTTAGAGACCTCGCAGGTTCGGCATTGCCTGCTAGGAGGTCCCTTGTGCCGGTAACGCCGCAGGTCAACGGCGAGAGCGAGGTCTGCAGTCCTGATGGGGCAGACCTCGCAGAGACGGCATCCCTTCACACTGATCACCCTCCTGTGGCTGACGAATCTCCTGAAGCTGATGGTGGTCCTGGGGTTTCCGGCTACGCCGATTCGGGGTGCTGTGGTCGGCCGGAGCGCGCGTGCACGCACGAGGACCAGGCACTGGACGCTTCTGCTGCGTCGTCCGCACCGGCTGCCGGTGCTCAGGGAGGCGGCCCGCTCCGCGGGGAAAACCATCAAGACGATCCAGGTGGGGGAGTGGCTTTCGGGCACTCCAGCAGCCGCGTATGCCCGCCGGTCGTCAGCGACGGTCACGGACAGCACCAGCAAAAGGACCCCGGCGCTCTTCGATCGCAGGTGGCTCTGGCTCCGGTGGCCTACCTGTGGCGGCACCTGCGCGATGGCCAAAGGGCCGTGGTTCTTCCCGCCGTTGAGCAGGCTCTGGTGGTCCTGTCCGGCATCGTTGATCCGGCCGCCGCCCCGCAGGTGCTGGCCAACCGCCTCGTTGACCGGTTGCGGGAGGTCGGAGGCGAGGCCTTGGTCCGGGATCCGATGGGCTGGCTGCTGGGTCGGGGTCTGGTCCAGCGTCCAGCGTGCCCGGACCGGCGATGCGACGACGGCATCCGCCTGGACACGGGCGAGGACTGCCCGAGCTGCGGCAACGTCGTCCACATCCGGCGTTCGCTGCGGGCCCGAATCGCGGCCGCGGTCGACGCCGACATGCCGTACGCCCCACTCGCAGAGCGCCGGGCCGAGACCGACCGGCGGCTGCGGGAGGAATATGCCCTCGATGAGCAGCGGGCACAGCTGCGCCGGGCACGGGCACAACGCGAGGTCGAGCAGCGGCAGCAGGCCGTCGCGCGGCGCCGCGCTCTCGAGGAAGATGCGCAGGAAGCCCGCAGGCAGGCCTCCTGCGCGGACTGTGGGCTGCCCGGCTCCGCTGGCCTGTGCCCAGGGTGTTCCTACCGGCGCCGTGCCGAGGACCTGGTGCAGGAGTCGGTCGACCTGGCGGTCGCCGTACGAGCAGATCTCTCCGACGCGGCCGCGGTCGCCGCACTCACCAGGCGGTGCGAGTGCGACACGCGCGAGTTGCTGGTAGCGGCGTGCGAGCAGGCCTGCGGTCCGGACGCCGAGCCGGAGTGGATTGCGTACACCACTCCGCAGATCGCCCAGCAGATCCGCGATGACCGTCGAACGGCCGCGCTGCGCCGGCTGCTGAGGTCGCGGGAGGCTGTGGCGGAGGCCGATAGTGCATACGCGGCGTGCCGACGGGGTCAAGGATCTGAAGCGGAAGCCGTCAGGGCGGCGGATGCAGCGGGCCGCCGCGCTGCTGAGTACCTGCTCCGACAGTCCGTGGGGGAACTGCACGCGCTCCGGCAGCGGGCGACGTGGGCGAGTCCCGCCGCACGTGCGGGCAGCCAGCCGGTGGTGGCGTGATGGAGGTCGCTGAGTACCTGGGCGTCACGCCCCATGGGGCGTGGTCGTTCGGCAGGACTCAGCTGGGGTCTCTCGCGGTGGCCGGCCGCGGCGGGACTCGGCCGGCCAGTGTTCCGCGAGGTGTTCCAGGAAGCCGTCCGGGTCTGCGACCAGGGCGTTGAGGCAGGCCACGACGAACGCTTTGGTCTCCCGGCCGCGCTGGCCTAGCTGGTCCTGGGCGGCTGTTTTGAGGGCGGCGGGCGGACGGACGGTGAGGCCCGGGTCGCGGTGTCTGCTGCTGCTCATGACGAAGACCATCCCATAAGTGGCTTGCCACTTTCAACAGGTCCGGCTACCTTTAAAAGTGGCAAGCCACTTGCTCTGTGTGGGGGACCCATGCCACGGATCACCGAACGCACTCAGCCCGCCGCCTACCAAGCCGCCCTCGTCCACTCGGTGTTGAGCACGGGCGCGCAGAGCGATCTCACCGACAGCGACCTGGACCAGGCCGCCCTGGCCGCCGGTCTCCGGCCGCCGTCCCAGCCCGGAACCCGCGACGCCGTCCGCGCGGCGCTGGAGTGCCCGGTCGACTTCCTCTGTATCGACCCCAGCCCCGAGGCCCTGACCGGCAACCAGGACATCGCCCAAGCCGTGTTCGACGCCGCCGACGAAGGCCACCCCCTGATCGTCATCGCCGCCGACGGCCGCCGGATCGTCATGGTTCCGCAGCAGGTCGAAGACCGGTCATGACGCCGTCCGCGCTCAACACCCCTGTCACGCCACGCCGCCCCGCCGGAAGGGAGACCGCCGTGCTGACCACCGTCCACCCCGCGCAGGGGCCCTCCACCGGCCAGTTTCCCCACCTCGCCTTCCTGACCCTCACGGACATCCCGCACGTGAGCGACCGCTCCGGCACGACGATCGCGCCGTACAGCGCGTGCATCGCCTACGAGGCGGATGCCATCGCCCCGAGACGCACCTGGCACGCCCAGATCTCCGCCTACCGGGTCCTGCCCAACGGCGCCGTCGACATGGATCCCGCCTTCATCGTGCTGCACAGCGCCACCGACCGGGACCTGCTCCCCGACGGACTGCTCGCCCGCATTGAGGGCCGCGTCTGCTTCTGGTGAACACGGTGAGGGTCCCCGACAACAGCTGGGGACCCCCACCGCTGCGTGTGTCCGACCTCGCCGTGGACCGACTCCCGCATCCAACCCGCCTGAGATGGGACGACAGATGACACAGCTCACGCTCGCGCGCACGATCGCCTTCACGCCGGCGTTTCCCGACGACGTGAAAGCCGAGACCGGCACCGGCTACCTCACCCCCGGCGGCCTGGTCGTCCACACCGGCTGGTCCCGCCCCCTCGACGCCGCACCCCACATCCGCCGCCAACACCGCGCATACGAGGGCTACGGCACCCAGTGCTGGAACATCTCCACACCCGACGGGCACACCGCAGCCCGCTTCCCCTGCCTCACCCGCCCGGACGCGGAAGCCGCAGCCGCCCGCATCTCTGCCGCGCTGCCGGGCGGCGCCTGGCCGGCCGACGCCGACACCCACGCCCTGCTTCCCCTCGCACTGGAAGCATCCAGCACCCCGGACATGCTGCCGCTGCGGCACCGGGACAAGCCCAACTGGGGTACTGGCCTGGGCAGCGACATGGTCGACTTCCACCTGCCCGACAACCGGGCCGACTACGAGAAGATGATCGCCGCGCACGGCCGGATCCCGAAAACCTGCCAGGCCTGCGCCCGCACCGTCCGCGAGCAGAAGAAGCTCGGCTGGGGCCCGCGCACCAACCACTGGCCCCGCTGGAGCGTGACCGGCCACCGCGGCGCCTACGCCAGGGCGCACTGCTACTGCGCCGCGTGCATGGGCCTTGACCTGCGCATCGGAGCCTTCGGGCCCGCCACCGACGACGACGGCGACACCGTGCCCGGGTCCGCTGCCGTCTCTCCGTGGTCCGACCCGCGCGCCGTCGTCCAGGCCAGCGTGGATCTCGACCGCAGCGACCGGCCCTTCGCCTGGTTCACGTACTTCCTCAAGGAGGCGGGGCACGTCGTCGTCGACGAACGCAAGTGCGTGAACCTGTGGCCGGTCGCCGTGCGCCACGACGACGCCCTGTTCTGCGAGACCGGTGTCTCCGGAACATTCGACCTCGACAGCTGAGCTCTGGCAGGGAACGCCATCGGGCACCAGGTCAGAATCCGCGGGCATGACATCTGAAAGGGCTGGAGGGTCCGCCACCATCGGTGGCGGGCACTCCAGCCGTTCGGGTCAGAAGCAGCTCTGAACCCACACGATGACCGAGCTCACTGCGCCGCTGCCGAGGCTGTATTCGGCGCCGTGAAGGATGTGGTCCTGGACGCTCCGCCCGTGCCCCGCGATCCTTTTCCGCAGGTGGCCATTGGTCAGGGTACGGACCTTGTCCATGTGTGCACCGTGCTCGGGCCGGTGCTTGCCGAATAAACGGAACGGCGGTCCAGAATCGTGGGCGCAGACCGTCGCGGTGAAGTGCATTGCGCCTCTCACTGATTGGCCTATGCCTCGCCTTCCGATGGAGAGGCACGGGTACATCGGGCTACCGGAGGGCAAGTAGGCGAATCAGGGACCGGATGTGGACACCGGCGCTACCGTCGGTCCTCCGATCTAAGGGGGAGTCATGTCCGACACAGCGGCGGAGCGACGGCTACTACGAACCCAGTGGGCGATGGTGGTTGTGACCGGGCTGCCGGGGATCGCGGCCGTGATCGCCCTGATCTTCACCTTCTCCACCGTGCAGCAGTCAGGGGAGACTCTGCAGATAGCCGAGCAGGGGCAGATCACTGACCGGTACAACGATGCCGTCACCAATCTCGGTTCAGACACCATCGACATCCGCCTCGGCGGCATCTACGCGCTTCAACGCATTATGACCGACTCCGCCCGCGACCAGCCTGCCATCATTCGTATCCTCTGCGCCTTCGCCCGGGTGCACGCTCCGCAGAAGCCCCACTCCCGGTCCGCCCCTCCGTCGCTGAAGGCCATCGGCGCTATGCCGCCGGACATCGCTGCGGCTCTGCAAGTCTTGGTCCAGCGAAACACCGCAGAGGACGGCAGCGCCCAAATCGACCTGCACGGGGCGAACTTGGCCAACGCCGACCTCAAGAAGGCGGACCTGGACCACGCCAATCTCAGAGGGGCGAACCTCGACTTCGCGATGCTCGAGGGGGCGAGTCTTGCGAACGTTGACCTGTACGGGGCCAACGTTCGCTTCGCGGGCCTTAACGAGGCGAACCTGACCAAGGCCGACCTCGAGCTAGCGACCCTCGACGGAGCTGACCTCACCGGCGTAGACCTCACCGGGGCGAACCTCGTACTTGCTGACTTCAGCCAAGGGGACCTCTCTGAGGCGACTCTCACCGTGGATCAACTGCTCAGTGCCAGCCGAATCCCACCGCTGCGGCAACTACCAAAGCCGCTGGCGTCAGATTCGCGAGTCCGGGCGAAGATCACACGGGACACGCAAAGGGATGCGAAACGGGACTGACGACGTGGCGCAGAGCGAGGAAGCCGCCGCCGCCAGGGACGCCTGGCTGCGGGCACTCCGGAACCGCGGAATTGACCGTTTCTGCGCGAGGTCCGCAGGACCCTGAACCGCGAGCAGGGCCAGAACCTGGAGTCGCGATCCTCAGCAGGAGCAACCGAGCCGTTCGGCCGGGCGTTCTCGACGTGACCTCCGCTGTACATGCGGAGCGCGGCCGTATGCCGTGGGCGCCCGAGGGGCCGGGACGAGAGGCATTCCGGGCCTCCCTCGCGGACGAAGCCCGCAGAAACAACGCCTAATCGTTTCGGGTGGTGCCGCCGCCATCAGTGCCCGCGCAGGTTCCGGATCCTGTCGGCCCTACTCTCCCCAGCAGGCGGCAAATCCAGCTACCGTGAAGAACATGCCCAGGGAGCTCCGCATCAGCATTGACGACGAACAGTACGAGCAGCTCGCGCGCGAAGCCGGCGAGCTGCACGAGGACCCCACGGTGTACGCCGGACGCGTGCTGGCCCACCAGCTCGACAGGGCCCGCTTCCTTGAGGGTAGTGCCCAGTTCTTGAGCACTCCCGGGATGCGGGAGGAGTTCGCGGCCCGGTTCGGCCCCGAGCCCGGCCCCAGCGTGACCGCCGCGTAAGGCGGGAACGACTTCGTGTACCTCACGGTAGATCTTCCGTGGCTCTTGGAAGTTGCGCGCACGCAGCTCGGTGATCCAGATATTACGGACTGGGGGGCGCTGGAGGCGGCCCGGGCGCGGCACGCATTCCACGTTATGGACGAACCTGCATACCCGCAGCCCTGGGACCGGGCAGCCTCCCTCTTCCACTCCCTTGCCCGGATACCGGCACTCGAGCACAGCAACGAGCTCTTCGGCGCAGCGGTCGCGGTCGGCTACCTGCATGCCAGCGGCCTGCCCGCACGGATCCTCGCCAAGGAAGCCACCGACATTGCCGAACAGGTGTCATCCGGGCAGACGGACGTGCAGGCCCTGGCAGCCGTCCTCAGAGAATGGACCGAGCGCAGCTGACCCCTGAGGCCCTTGCGGCTCTGCGGTGTATCGATCAGGTGGCCCTGATCGGTGCGGAACTCCGCATGGCGCGTGATGACGACTCGCTCCGACACGTCCGCAGATGAAGGCATGACCGGCGTCCTGGGGCGACGGTGGCACAGTTGCTGCATGTGCGGCCGCTACGTCTCGACTCGCAGTCCCCAGGACCTGGTCCAGCTCTTCCACGTCGCCGCCTGGCGTCCCGAGGAAGCGCTGGCGCCGAACTGGAACGTCGCTCCGACGAACGAGGTGTGGGCGGTCCTCGAGCGCGCGCCGCGCGATCAGGGCCACGGCGCGCCGGTGGAACGTGAGTTGAGGCCGCTGCGCTGGGGTCTGGTCCCGTCGTGGGCGAAGGACGTGAAGATCGGCGCGCGGATGATCAATGCGCGGGTGGAGACCGTGCACGAGAAGCCTGCCTTCCGCCGCGCTTTCGTCAAGCGTCGCTGCCTGCTGCCCGCGGACGGCTTCTACGAATGGCAGCAGGCAACGGATGAGGTCACCGGCAAGGCCCGGAAGCAGCCGTACTTCATCTACCGCGAGGACGACCAGGTGATGGCGCTCGCCGGCCTGTACGAGTACTGGCGCAACCCGGAGATCCGGCCGGACGACGACCCGGGCGCCTGGCGGATCACCTGCACCATCCTCACTACCGAGGCCACCGACGCCGCCGGCCGGGTGCACCCTCGCATGCCGCTGGCCCTCACACCCGACCATTACGACGCCTGGCTCGACCCCCACCACCAGGACCCCGACGACCTTCGCGCCCTGCTCACCCAGCCCGGCGACGGCCACCTCGACACCCGCCCGGTCTCCACGGCCGTCAACAGCGTCCGCAACAACGGCCCCCAGTTGGTGGACGAACCTCCCGCGTAGCCGCGAGCCGAGGGACAGATCCACCGTGGCCACGAGCGTCAGGCCGCGCCCCGATGCGAGGCCGCCAACTCCCCACAGCGGTATGAGTCGCGCACACTTTCTCTTACTCACCAAGAGTGCGAATATCCGCAACTTTCGCCTGTTACCGACCAAATGGGGCCCGCGGGGGCGCAGAAGGGTGCCGTAGCGAGGGCGCACAGGGAGCTGGAAACCGCTTCCACTCCAGCGGGTGGCCGGTGGGTGCACCCTCCCGTGAACCGGCCCTTCCGCCTCCAAGCGCTGGTTGAGCAGTGCAGGCGACCGTCACGGAAATGTCCGCATACAGCAACATGAAACGACGCAACTCCCATCGAGTCTGGCGAGCGGCCAAGCTGTGGGTCCTCGGCACCAGCCGGGATCCGCACACCGCTCATCTACTGCCGGTCACCCCCGGCAGGTTGTGGGCTCGCACCTCAGGGGACTGCTCATGTCTTCTCGTTCGATCCGCCGTATCGCCGCCGCCACGCTCGCCGCCGGCGCCGCCCTCGGCGCAGCCGCCCTGCCAGCCTCCGCTCAGTCCAGCCCCCACCAGGCCGCCGCCTACCGCTCGAGTGTGGTCATCAGCGACGTGCAGGCCGACTCCCCGGGATTCGACGACCGCTCCAACCGCTCCCTGAACCGGGAGTGGATCGACGTCACCAACACCTCCCGCCGCAGCGTGAACCTCGACGACTGGACCCTCTCGGACGAGGACGGCCACACCTACACCTTCCACCACTACCGCCTCGACGGCCGCTCGACCGTCCGCGTCCACACCGGCATCGGCCGTGACACCTACCGCGACGTCTACCAGGACCGCCGCAACTACGTCTGGGACAACCGCTCCGACACCGCCACCCTCCGCAACGACCACGGCCGCTTCATCGACGACGCTTCTTGGGGCGGCCGCCACCACCGCGGCCACGACGGCAACCACCACGGCCGCCGCCTCTGAACCCCCACCCACCGGTGACCACACAGCCGGTCACCACACCGAGCAGGCGCTCCACACGATCCCGCCTCCGGTACTCCGGAGGCGGGATTTCGCATCGCGCCGTCGGCTGCCGACCCACCGATGCCCCACACCGCGCCTGGCCACAGGAGCTGCCTATCGCAGCCCCCTACCAGTCGGCAGAGCCGACTCCGCGGCGCCCATAGTGACGGCAGAGTGAGCACCGTGGGCCGGATACCGGGAGGAGATGCGACGATTCTCGTCTCAGAGTGCTTATGACGCCTCTACGATGAGTGAGCACGCACGCGGATACCCTGGGGGCCGCCATGGAGCCGAACAACGAGCCCGAGGCCATCAAGCCGCGCCCGGACTACCCTCCGAGGACCCCTCCGCCACCGAAGAAGCCTCCGTCTCCGCCCCCACCGCAGATCCGCCTGGGACCCTCTTCCCTGTCCCAGACCCAGCACTCGGGTCGCGGCGGGCGACCGGTCATGAGGAACCGCCAGGGCGCAGCCTGGTCGCTGGAAGCACAGCCATGGGCGCCAGGCAAGGCGTTCACGGCGGTCGCCGGTAGGCTCAGGAAGTGGGGACTGACGGCCCCGGATTCTCTGGAGGGCCTGGTCCGGCAGCTGGTAACCACGGTGGTGGCCGACGGCGGCCGCCACGTCAGCATCCATCTCGCTGAGCAGGACGGCCAGGTCCTCCTGCTCGCCTTCAGCCACCAGCCCCAACCTCCCGAGCTGGAAGACGGCATCCTGACTCGCCTGCGCGAGCTCGGCGCAGTGAGCTGCGGGATAGAGACTGCCGTTGAAGGCCGCCAGGTGTGGGCGCTCCTGGACCTTGCCGCGTAGAGCCACACTCGCCGGCACTTCGAGCCTGAAGCGATCGCACAGAACTCAGCCGCCTTCGGCTACCGCCGACGTCAGAAGCCACTCACGCGGCCCTCACCGAGAGCGGCCGGCAAGGCGGACTGTGACAGTGGAGTACGAACTGATCCTGTACCGCGGCTGGAGCAGAGGCACCGCTGTGTCACTGAAAACCTCTTCCGACAATGCGCGGAGACCTGAAGGCTGTGGCGCCGGACGTACGCGCGTCTCGTCCAGCACTCCGAGGCACTGATCACCTGGGCAGCCATCACCCTCATGACCAGGCGACTCGCCCGGAAAGGCGCCAGCCCCAGCTGGCCGAGGAAACCGGCGACTGTGGATGACTGACTGCCTTCTCAGTCGACAGGCACGTCCAGACCGAGGAAGACCGCATAGGCGGTGAGGCTGTCCTCAGGGCCATTCTGGAACCGCTTGACCACGCGCTGGACCGGCCAGATCACTCATCCGCTGGCGAGCCGGAGCCTGACGTCCAGCTCACCTGCTGGGTCCGCGTCGTCCGCCTCCCAGGCACCTCCGAGACTGAGCCGGATCGTTTCGCCGACATAGCAGCCCACGCCGAACAGGCGGGCCCCGAGACCAGCGGCCAAGAGGCCGCCCTCCACTGCCGCGCCCGAGTTGCTGTGCTCTGTCATGAATCGTTCGACATCACGCAGGCTGCCCGGTGAAAAATCCGCCTGGTATCCCGAAGAGTCGAGAGCGGAAGCGATCCAATCCGCACTCGCGCGCACGTCATCCAGCAGTGGAGTCACCAACAGATCATCCCTCCTGCCGCTGACAACACGCTCGATCGTCCACCCACACCAGACCGCCTTTCGGGCATCCACAGTCATGGGCACGGCAAGAGGACCGGAAACACGCACTTTAGGGGCGCTGAAAGCCTGCTTTCTGGAGAAGTTGCTGTTCCTCGGCCGTGAAGCCGGGACCGCTGTGTGGCGGCAGCAGAGGCCCGATAGCGGCGGCTAGGAGAATGTCGGGGCGGAGCAGCAGGGTTGGTGGTGCTTCTAGCGTCAGAACGTCGGTCAGGGCGGTGGCGACGCGGAAGTTTCCTGTTGCCGTGCGTGACAGTCTGCTGACGTAGCTATGCAGTAGCCGGTCGGCTGCGGTCGGTCGTTTCCCGGTAGTGGTGGGGTAGAGGACGTCTTGGCCGACCGACAGAGACCAGGCCACGTTGATCGGGCGCGAAACGGCACGCTGGGCTCGGCGGGCAAAGTCGGGGGAGAGGCCCGATGACAGCAATTCTCGGATGGCGAGAGCGCCTTGTGCTGCGACGGACATGCCATGTCCGTAGATGGGGTTGAACGCGGCCACGGCGTCTCCCAAGGCGATCAGCCCTTCCGGCCACACCTTGAGACGCTCGTAGTAGAAGCGGTGGTTTGCAGTGGAATGAGCGACGGTGATGTCAGTGAGTGGTTCGGCGTGGCTCAGCAGGTCGGCGATGACGGGGTGGCGCAGGCTGCGTACATAGTCCCCGAAGCTCCCGGGCTCTCTGCTGGGGCGTGATCCCGGAGGTCCGTAGGCGCTGACGTGCCAGCGGTTTCCTTCGATAGGCACGATGGCGCCTGCGGGTCCCGGATGCGCAGGATCGGGGAGGACGTTGATCAGCGGCCAGTTGGTGGTGGGGACGGGAGCACGGTAGATCCGGCTGGCGTAGGTCATTCCGGAGTCGATGTGGTCCTCGACCAGGCCTGTGATGCCGAACTCGGCCAGCCACCGCGGGGTGCGCGTGGACCGGCCGGAGGCGTCGATGACAAGGTCGCCGTGCACTTCGTGTTCGCTGCCATCCGTGGTCTGCAGCTTCACCCCGGTGACCCGGCGCGCGTCGCCGAGCAAGGCGAGCACGCGGGCATGGGAGCGGATGCTGATACGGGCGTCCCTGAGGACTTGCTGGCGCACGACGGAATCGGTCAGGTCGCGGCTGGCGGCGATCAGGTAGTGGGTGTCGCGTTGCCACCGCCGGTACCACCCCTCGGGGGAGAGGTAGACCATGTTCGTTGTCATGGGGACCTGGTTGGCACCGGCCTCGAGCAGGCGCTCGATTGTTCCCGGCAGCAGCGCGTCGATCGCCTTCGCTCCCCCCGACAGCAGCGGGTGGATGTGCGCGGCCTGCGGGACACCAGTGCGGGCCTGGGGGGTAAGCGGGAGGTCGTGGGCTTCGATGATCTCGACGGTGTCAACGCTGTTTTTGACCGCTGCCGCGGCGAGCATGCCGGCAAGACTGCCGCCGATGACGACGGCGTGGGTGCCTCTTCGCGGCAGGGCTTCAGTCATGTTGGCGGCTTTCTACGCGGGCACCGTAGTGCTGAGGGGAGACAGAGCGGCTGGATACGAAGGGTGAGGTGAGAGCCCGGGACAGCAGGACCAGGTCGCGGGGGCGCCATGGCTCGGTCTCCGGGGCCGCGCTGCTGCTGGATCCTGTCTGCTGCTTCACCCGTGCCGCGACGATCATTGTTGCGTCTGCTGTCGCTTCGGCGGTCGGAGTGTCGTCGCCGCGGTCCAGGGCGGCGCGGTAGGCCTTGTCCCGCACGGTCGAGTCGTAAGCCGGGGCCAGCGTGAGGAGCGCATCAAAGATGCTGGTCCTGCGGCGGGTCAGGCGGACCGAGGGGGAAGACCACAAGGGTAGCGAGGTCCGGATGGCGCCGGGAGTGGGCACTGTCTTCAGCTCCCGCCACAGGGGGCCAAGGTCTCGCAGCTGCCTCAGCGCCTGCAGCGTCTGAGCCATGCGCGGGCCGGCGAGCGGGAGCGTGAAACCTATGACCACCAGCGCGGCGGACGGTGCTGCGGTCTGGGGTGCCACCTGGTCGACGAGGAAGTCCCATTGGTGCCCGGTCCAACGGCCGTAGATCGCGACGAGTTTGATGACGTCGTAGCACACGTGGAGCAGGTATCCAGGTACCAGGATGCGCAGGCCCGCCCGCAGAAAACCGTCGACCTCCTTGGACCAACGCCAGCACAGAACGAATGTGGTCGTCGTGGCAACGCCCTGTGCCAGAAGGTAGGTCAGGATCATCTCCCGGATCCACGGGGTGTCGGCGTAGTACCAGTCGAAGAGAGTGACCTGCTCAACGGGTGCGTCGCCCAGCCAGAAGAAGACAATGATCAGTACAACGACCAGGCTGTAGGTGATGACGCAGATCCTCGACGCACGGCGCCTTTGCTCAGGCGGCGACGGACGCCAGTTCACAAGCAGAAGTAGGTTGGCGCCACCGAAGACCGCGAGTGCCGAGTACGCGACGGGTGCGGCGAAGTTGACTATCCCGGTGGCGCGGTTGATAGCAGAGATGGAGTCCGGAGCAGAAAGAAAGAACACGAAGCCGCCGTCCAGGAGGAGCAGGACGACAGAGCTCAACAGGGGGTCCCGGCGCCGCCGGAGGAGTGCGGGAACCTTGAAGAGGCAGATCAGCAGCAGCGAGATGCCACATATGTAGAAAGCTTCGTTGTTTGGTCCGTGTTGATGGCTCACGACGGCGTGGCTCTCCTCAGGCCTGAAGTGGGCAAGCAGCGTGCGGTTTGATCAAAAACGGCGCATGCCCATGGAGAGCTGGATCCGGCCGGCAAGGTGTGCGGGGTCGGCCAGCGACCGCGCCGCGGCCAACTCGTCTCGCACCCCCGTGGCGAACTTGTAACCGAAGAACTCCGCCTCTTCCTCCTGGTGGACCACGGAAGGATCGTCGGCCCGGAGGGCGATATGAAGTCCGGCATCCATCTGTTCCATGGGCGGCAGTTCTGTCGCGTCGGCATCAGAGATCGCAGCTACTACCGCCTGCAGGCCTGCTCTGTCCTGCTGAGAGCGCGTTGCGGCTCCGTGCTCGGCGAGGGAACCGCAGTGGCCCTCGAGCATGTGCCAGACCTCATGCCCGATGATCACCAACTGGTGGTCGAGGTCGGTCTGCTCCTCGTAGGCGATCACGTCGTGAGTCGTGCGGTCGATCCACAGACCACTGGCGACCTCGGGAGGGAAGGTGACAGCGCGCAGCCGGACGGGCCGGCCCCGTACGTGCTCGATGGCACGACCGACGGCGCGCAGTAAGTCCTTGTCGCTGTCGGGGGCTTCGAGGGCGGCAAGCAGTTGAGAGCTTCGCTTCCGCATTGCCCTGGCTCCCCCGCTCACCGGTCGTCCTCCAGTTCGTCCTGCTCAAGCAGTGCTTTCAGCGTGGCATTGAGGACCTTCCAGCTGTGTTCCGGCAGGCCCTGGGCTCGCCGGAGGGCGCCTCCGCGGACGTCATCGAACCCGAACAGCCCGTCCTGGCCGCTGTCGCCGGCGCGTTCGAGTTCCCGGAGCACCGGCTGCAGGGCAGCATCGAGCGCCGGTGCTGTCTCTGCTGAGAGGAAGCCGTTGGGTGTGCCGAAGAAGAAGCTCTCGATGCCGGCTTGGGTCGCAGCAAGGGGGCCGCTCCGACCTCCGCTGTTGACGATCGCGGAGATGGCGGCGCCGGACGAACCGAAGTGCTCGCCGATCTCATTGTACGAGTAGCGGTTTCCGTCGGGGCGGCGGCGAGTCTCACGCAGGTGGGTGATGCGGCTGCGGATCCGGGTGCCGAAGCCCTCCTCGGGCACGGACTCACCCCTGAGCAAAATGGTGACGACCTCGGGAGGGACCCCGCTCTCGTAGGAAAGCGCCTCGACGTCCACCACGTCGCTGCGGTCCTTGCCGGCCTTCTGGAGGAGAGCGTCGAGTCTGCGCAACGTCTCGGTGAGGGCGGCTTGGGAGTCACGCACCTTCAACTCTCCCTCGGGTCAGTGGGGTTGCAGTGTCCATTGGGACCATAGCGGCTCGGTCCCGAACCCAACAGCTCGGATCAAGAGGATTTGCGAAAGGCTTCAATCAGAATTGACATGAAGCGATCAGGGGTAGCAGGATCGTCACTCGACGTGAGAGGGACCCTTCCGCATGCATCGGCAGTCGCCCCTTCTGTCACACGACTGAACGGAGACCGCTCCCGAAGCGGGACGAGACCGCTCCTCGTCACCCTCCGCTGTTCCTCTGTTCGTTGCTGCCTACGTTCGGAGACCCCCCATGAACAGGCCGTACCGCATGGCTCAGATCAGCCCCCTTCGACCCGGGCCGGCTGAGCCGGCCGAATCCTCACCCCGGGCCGCAGATGTCGGACCCGACGGGAACGGCGTATCGCACGAGGCGCCCAGGTACCTGGACGGATCCGGCATGGCTTCGGTCCCTGATATCAGCTGGACCCGGAGCAACACCCTTGCTCCTCTTCCCGAGTCGGGAGAAGGCGCGCGGCGAACGTTTCCGATGGGTCACTGCAATCCCACCGGCAACGTCGTCGCCCCGGGTCTCACCGAGACCGACATGGTCCGTCAGCTGCCGGACGACAAGCGCGCGGTCATTGAGGAGATTCCCCTGGCGCGCATCGCGGCCCCGGACGAGACCGCCGCGGTCGTCGCCTTCCTCGTCTCTCCAGACGCGTCCTACATCACCGGGGCCGTCCTTCCCGTTGCCAGCGGCGCGGGCGTGGGGCACTGAACTCCAGCAGCCGAAGAACTGACCAGGTCCCACCCTTCCTGGGACCGGCCCGCCTCACAGGGCCCGCAAGGAGAGGGAGCACATGCCCACCCTTGGCTCGTTACCGGCGGCCAAGCCCGAACTCGAACTCACGTTTGCCTGGCCGCGGAATTCTGCCCCCCACCACGCCACGAGGATCACCGGACTGACCGTCCTTGCCTTGGCGGAGCTGCTGGAAGCCGGCAGTACACGCACGCTCCCCGCGGACTCCCTCGTGCTGGTCACCGGCGTGATGCCTTTCCGCGTCCGGGGCCGCATCGCGGCCGCCCTGGAAACGCTGCTGCAGCAGATGGCCCTCGACGAATGTGTCGGTCTGGTCGTCAGCACCGCACCCGGGCAGCCGGGCCAGCCCTTTCCGCAGTCCATACGGGATCTGTCCGACGACCTCAACATTCCCCTGCTGGTGACCACCGCGCAGGGTGACCTCTGGACAGACGTGCACGCCGGCATCCAGCACGACCGTCTCGTGCTGGCTGAACGCCGCGTCGAGCAAATGAACGCGCTCGTCCAGCAACTGCCCAGCCAGCTGACCGACCCGAAAGCCATGCAGCGCATCGCAGACTGGCTGGCCCGCGCCCTTAATGTCCAGGTCCTCGTCAGCGAGAAGGAACGTGTGCTGGCCGCCTCGCCGGCCACCGCTGTCGAACACCTGGCCCACGCCGTCATCCGGCAGTCCGTCGAGAGCAGCACTCCCGACATGGACGTCGGCCCCCATACCCAGCTCATCTCCCTCGCACCGGCCACCGGCGCCGAAGCCGTGCTCGCGGTCGCCCGAAGATCCCCCTTCGACGACAGCGAACTGCGCCTGCTCCAGCACGCTGCGAAGCTGCTCGGCCTCGTCGAGCAGGCGCGCCGCGAATACCGCGCGGTGGCCAACGCTTCACAGGCCACACGGCTCGCCGCGGTGGAACTCCTCCTGGACGGCGAGGTCGGCAGAGCCCGAAAGATCATGGAAGGTCTCGCGCCCGGGCTGCTCGACTCCGACATGGCCCGTGTCTTCGTCGTCGAGACCTCAGCCACCCGGCGCGACGCGACGCTCCGCCGCTGCGAAACGGTCACGGCCGGCCAAGCCCTGGTCGTCCCCGACCCACGCCGGCGCGACCGGGTCCTCGTCATCCACCCCGTCTGGCTAGGCGAGGCCGCCGACAGCGTCGTCGGTGAACTCACCCGACTCGTCTGCCAACTCAGGCCCGGCGCTTCACTCGGCGGCAGCGGAACCTACTCGCTCTCCTTGCTCCCCGACGCCCTCAAAGAAGCCACCATCGCTGCCCGATTCGCCCTCCACCAGCCGGACCCCGTAGCCCTGTCCGTACAGGAAACCGACCTGGTCACCCTGCTGCCGCCACGCGAGTCGCAGCTGTGGGCCAGCGAAGTCCTCAACCCATTGCTGCACTCGGACAGCTGGGATTTACTGCGAGACACCCTGCACTGTGCGCTGGCCTACCCCTACACCGTCGCTGCCCGCCGGCTCGACCTGCACCGCAACACGGTCACACGGCGGATGACGCGGGCCGCGGAGCTCCTGCGCAGGGACTTCGCGTCGCTCACCGACCGCATCGAAGTCGCCCTGGCGCTCGAACTCGTCACCCACCGAGTGCCGGAACCCGCCACCGAGCCACACGGCACCGAGACACCCACCCTGCCCGCCCTGCTCGACACACCCCAGATCCGCGCCTGGGCCGACTCACTGCTGAGCTCCGCCCGCACAGACCGCCGGGACCTGCTGGCCACAGCATCGGCCTGGCTCACCGCGAACACACACCTCGAACCCACCGCACGCGCCCTGGGCCTGTCGGAAGTCACCGTCCGATCCCACCTCCGAGCCCTGGAAAACCACCTGTCCCGGGACCTCTCGTCGCTCGACGGCATGCGCGACCTGCACGTCGCCCTGAGCCTCGCGACAGGCGAACCCACGGCCGCAGGTATCACCCAAGGCCTTTACGCGGTCGCCTGACCCGAGGCCCATTCGCCCGATCAACCAACCCAAGTTCGGACGAGTCAGACAAACGCAGGGGCCCTGGGGGAATTACGTGACGTTCCACAACCCCATCAATGTGCCGCAGAACTCCCGGGCCAGGTAGTCAGATTCATTAGTCGACATTCCCCAAGGTTCCGGCCACAGCACCTGCCGCGCAAATACAGATCCAGGTACCGCAGGCATCGCCCTCCGCCCTGGCCTACAGGGTGAGGAGAAGACTCCCGCCGCGCCCATCGCCACCGTGAACCTGCGTCTACCTGGGCATACGAGAGGTCGCGGCACGGCGGGTACCCGGCCGCGTGCACGGCGACTGCCCGTCGGCAGAACTCTACGTATCTGCATCGGGCCGAATTCAACGCGCCCACCGGTCAGGCGATTCGCTGTTCGCCTAGAAAACGCCAGCGACCGGATTCCCGCCCCGGGTCGCACCGTTGTGCACGTCCGAAAGGCCACCGCTACGGAAAGTGCACCGCGGCGCCGCGAACGGGCCGAGTGGTGCAGAACCCATAGCTCACGCCACTCAAATGGTGCACCCGCTCAATGGTGGTGCACCGCGCATATGCATAGCGTTGCCAGTGCAAGCCCAGCCGGACCCGGGCGCTCCGAGGTCGAGCACGGCACCTGCCGCGCACGACAAGGCACGCCCGGGTCGAGCCCCTCGTACAGGCCGCACGGCCGGGCAGCGAGCGCGGAAGGGACGGCACATCCCGTTCCGTCCTGTTCCGCCTCGCGGAACGCGAGTGGCCGCCCCTCTCGGCAGAGGGACGGCCACCCATAGCGCCCCACCAGAGCAAGGACCTAAACCAAACCGCCGGTGGAGCTCCGGCAGGCGTGTTGCGAGCACGCCGCCGCGGCCAGAATAGACCTGCCTGCCCAAGGGACAGTAAGTCCCCGTCGGCCAGCGTCTCCTGGCACTGAGCTCCCCGTACATCTCAGGGAGACCCCTGTGTTCAGAGCTCGATTTGCACCACGCCGCCTGGCGGCCGTGGCTGCCTCCGCCGCCGTGATTCTCGGCGTCGTGGCAGTGAGCCCGGCCTCGGCATACAGCGTGCACAACGTGCGCGACTACAACACAACGGTCTGGGGCGGCAACGGAGTTCGCTTCCGTACCGCCCCGGGTTACAGCACGACTGTCAGGGGCCTGGTGGCCTCCGGGGACAAGATCAAGGTGACCGCAACGAACCCTGGCGGGTTCGGCAACTGCGAGTGGTACAAGGTCACCCTGCGCTCCAAGTCGCGCAACGGCCTGCCCGCAGGCACCACGGGCTGGGTCAACTGGACCTTCGTGCGCACGCTGGTCGACAAGGGCACCCAGGGCTGCTGACCGCACACACCGTTACGTGAGGGCGGTGAGCGAAGCCACGCGGCCCATCTAGACAGACCGGCCGCAGGCCTTTCCTGCCCCTCTCGTCCCCCGGTCAGCAGTCCCCCTGCCTGACCGGGCAGGGACCGAGACCCGCTGTCCTGCCAGCGCGTGCCCGCATGTCTCCTCCACCTCTGCGGGCGCACTCGGTCTCCCAGGGGTGCCGTCGTCCCCCGGCGGCACCCCTTCCCCCACCCCCTTCCGCGCCCTCCGACGCCCAGGACTCATGACGCCGGAGACTGCCTGGAGCTGCCCATGTCCGCCCTCCCCATCGCTATCGCCGTCCCCACCCAGACCACCGCCACACCGACGTCGGCCCGCTGGCCCCCCGTCATCTGGGCCCTCCTTTTGACCACGTTCGCTGTGCGCGCCGGCGGCTTCGTCTACCCGTTCCTGTCCTACCGCCTGGACGGCCTGCACCTGACGTCTTCTGTGGCGAGCATCGTGCTGGCGGTGTTCGGTGCCGGCTGGCTGGTGGGGCAGGTGCTGTGCGGGTGGCTGGCCGACCGCATCGGCCGGCGCGCCACCCTCGCCGGCGCCATGCTCCTGGCCGCGACGACGTTCCCTGTGCTCGCCCAGGTGCACACAACCGTCGCGCTGATCGCGGCCGCGGCGGTGTCCGGCGCCGTCTACGACGCGCCGCGACCCGTCATCGCCGCGATGGTCGCGGACGTCATCCCTGACGAAGCGGGACGCGCGAAGGCCAACGGGTGGCGGCACTTCGCCACGAACGTCGGAGCCGCCACCACGGGAGCAGTAGGCGGCGCACTCGCCGGCCGTACCGGCATCCCCACGCTGTTCTGGGTCAACGGCGCCGTGTGCGCCGTGATCGCAGTCCTCGTCCTCTGGGTTCTTCCCCGCGCCACGCGCACGGCCGTCGTCGAGCACGGCGGCTACCGGGAGGCGATCACAGATCCGCGGCTGTGGGTGCTGTGGCTGGCCAGCCTTCTGACGCTGATTCCGGTCGGCGCCTTGTTCTCCGCGCTGCCGCTGATGATGGCGGCCGACGGACTCGATGCCGCCGCCTACGGGTGGACCCAGGTCACGAGTGCCGTCGCGGTCGTGGCGATCTCGCCGCTCCTCAACCCGCTGCTCGCGCGGCGCGCGGCCCGCCCCCACGCGATGGTCGGGCCGCTCGCACTGAGCGGACTTGTTCTCGGGGCCGGGATCGGCTCTGCGGGTCTGGCATCGACCACTCTCGGCTACAGCGCCGCCGCCTTCCTCGCTGTCCCGGGTGAGATCGTGGCGTTCGTCGCCGCCGGCGACATCGTCAACCGGATCGCGCCTCCTCATGCTCGCGCCACTTACGCGGGAATCTGGGGCACCACCCTCGCCGCCGCCATCATGTGCGCGCCCGCCCTCGCGGGCTGGTCCCTCACCCACGGCGGCAGCGAACTGGCCGCGCTCACAACGCTGACCTGCGGCCTCCTCGGCGCCGCGGTGTGCCTGCCGCTGCACGGACTGTTGCGCCGTCCTCATACACAGACGGTGGAGCTGCCGTGACCGCTTCGAAAGCGGGGACGCCGACCGCGAGCAGATCAGTACGGCTGCGGTACCGGGATGTCCTGCGCGAACCGGAAGCGAAGCAGCTGCTTGCCGGGACGCTCGTGGGCCGGCTTCCGAACGGGATGGCGCCGCTGGCCATCGTCCTCGCAGGTGCCCATACATTCGGTGCCGCAACTGGAGCGGCTCTGGCGGCGCTCTACCTGCTGGCCAGCGCCGCCGGCGGCCCGCTGATCGGTCGTCAGGCCGACCGGCACGGACAGACTGCGGTATTCGCGGTGAGCGGCATTGCGAGCTGTGCTGGTCTGCTCGCTGCCTCGACCGGCTCGAACCAGCTCTGGCAGATCACCGCCGCGGTGGCCGTCGCTGGCGGAACGAAGCCTCCGTTGGAAGCAGGTCTCCGGTCGCTGTGGGGGATGGGCCCCGGCTCCGTGATGCCGACCCGCGACCACCAGCGCACGGCCCTGGCCCTGGACGCCGCGAGCCAGGAACTGATCTACATCGCCGGACCCGTCATGGTCGCGGGCATCGCCCTGGCAGCCTCCCCGTCCGCGGCGCTCCTGGTGACAGCCGCCTTCGGGATCGCCGGCACCGCGCTGGTCATCACTACACCCCCTTCCCGTTCCTGGACTCCCGTCGACGATCGCCTAGGCGACTGGCTGGGACCCGTCAGGTCCCCGCAGCTGCGCACCCTGTACGTGACCATGGCCTGCATCGGCGTCCCGATCGGCGCCATCACACCCCTCGCGATCACCGCCGCCACCCGCTACCACGCCCCCTGGCTGGTCGGAGGCCTCCCCGCCGTGCTGTCGGCCGGCGCGGTCCTCGGCGGCCTCGCCTACGGCGCCCGGTCCTGGCCCGGCACCACACCCCAACAACTGATCGCACTCGCTGCCCTGTTCAGCGCGGGCTGGCTCGCCGTGATCGTCACAGGCGGGCCCGCCACGGTGTTCGCCGCGACGGCCAGCACCGGCAGTCTCATGGCGCCTCTCCTTGCCGTCGCATTCGTGACGACGGGGGCTCTCGCTCCGCGCGGCACTGTCACCGAGGCGCAGGCCCTGCTGGTGGCCGCCCTCGATGTCGGCTGCGCCCTGGGCACCGCGGCCGCCGGAGTCCTGCACCCCCTGTTCCTTCCCGCTGCCACGACAGCCGGCGCGCTGATTCTGCTCACCGCACGCCGTCCCCTCGCCCAGGCCGACGACCGCGCTCCGCACGTACCCGCACGCCCCGTACCTCCCCTGGAGGCGATCACGTGAGCCCTTTCCGGCTGACCCGCACCCTGCCCGAGGACGCCACCGCGGCCGCGCTGCGTGCCGACGTCCTGCACGGCCTGACCTGCTCACCCAAGACGCTGCCGCCCAAATGGTTCTACGACGCGCACGGCAGCGAGCTCTTCGACAAGATCACCGAACTGCCCGAGTACTACCCCACCCGGGCGGAGCGCGAGATCCTGGCCGCCCGGGCCACCGAGATCGCCGCGGCGAGCGGCGCGCGCACCCTCGTTGAACTCGGCTCGGGCTCATCCGAGAAGACCCGCCTGCTCCTCGACGCGCTGCCGGGCCTGCACACGTACGTGCCGGTCGACGTTAGCGAGAGCGCCCTGGCCCAGGCCGGGCACGCGCTGATCGCCGAGTGCCCGGGCCTGAACGTGCATGCTCTTGTCGCCGACTTCACCGCGCCGCTTCTCCTGCCCCGCACGCCGGGACCGCGGCTGGTGGCGTTCCTCGGCGGCACCATCGGCAATCTGCTGCCCGCCGAACGCGTCGCGTTCCTGGCCTCCCTTCGCGTCCTGATGGCACCAAACGACGTGCTGCTGCTCGGCATCGACCTGGTCAAGGACGAGTCGGTGCTCGTCGCCGCGTACGACGACGCGGCCGGAGTGACGGCCGAGTTCAACAAGAACGTGCTGACGGTCGTCAACCGTGAGCTCGGCGCCGACTTCGACCTTGCCGTCTTCGAGCACGTGGCGCTCTGGGACGCCGAGCACGAGTGGATCGAGATGCGGCTGCGCTCGCGGACCGAGCAGACCGTGAAGATCCCCGCCCTCGACCTCGCCGTCGACTTCACCGCCGGCGAAGACCTGCGCACCGAGATCTCCGCCAAGTTCCGTCAAGCGGGCGTCCGCGCCGAACTCGAAGCCGCCGGATTCGACCTGACGCAGTGGTTCACCTCGCCGGGCCAGCTCTACGGACTCGCCCTCGCTACCCCCGTCCGGCCGCCGACAGCTCGTTTCCCGGCGGAAGACCGCATCACAACCTGCGTGCGCTGACACAGCCCGGCAAGCCAACCGTCCTCACCCCCGATCTGGAGTCGCAGATGAACACGTCGTCGCTCACCGTCACCTCGCCCCCGCCTGCATCGGCCGTTCCTTCCGGCGGTGTCGTCGCCGTGGTCGCCCCGTTCAGTTCTGGCAAGCACTACCGCGACGAGATCATCCACCGGGGGTGGAAGTGCGTCGCAGTCATCCCCGACGAGGACATGCTGCCGCCCCTCTACCGCGGCAGTCCCGCCCCGACCGAATACCAGCAGGTCGTCACCCACGACGGCAGCCTCGACATGACCGCGCAGGCCCTGCGGGCGCTACAGGTCACCGCAGTGGTAGCCGGCACCGAGATCGGCGTCGCCCTCACGGAGCAGCTCGCCCACCGGCTCGGCCTGCCGGGCAACGATCCGCGCACCTCCCACCTGCGTCGGGACAAGGGCGCCATGGCGGCCGCGCTCGCGCGGGCGGGTCTGGACGGCCCGCGAAGTCTGAGCACGGACCGGCTCCAGGACGCACTGTCCTGGGCCCAATCACTCCCGGACGTCACGGACTTCGTGCTCAAGCCGGCCGACAGCGCGGGCTCGGATGGCGTGATCTTCTGCTCCGGTCCCGAGGAGATCAGCGCCGCGTGGATGAGGCTGCACCAGGTTCCCAATGCGATGGGCGGCGGGAACGACCACCTGGTCCTGCAGGAGCGGCTCCGCGGTTCCCAGTACGTCGTCAACAGCGTCTCCGTCACGGATCTACGGGGCGCTGCCCGGCACACCATCACCGAGTGCTGGGCCGACCGCCGCACCCCCGGCACCCACCTGTACGACCGCCTCGACCTGCTGAACCGCAACCGCCTGGTCCCCCGCGTTCTGACGGACTACACCGTGCGCGCCCTCGACGCCCTCGGCGTCACCAACGGCCCCGCCCACACCGAGGTGATGTACGTCCCCGGCCGGGGCCCGGTCCTGATCGAGACCGGTGCCCGGCCCGAAGGGTTCTACGACCCGCACTCCATGCGCGAGGTAACCGGCAGCGACCACATCCGCGACGCCGTGCACGCCGTCGTCACCGGCAAGCCCCGCCGGCTGGCCGCCGACCGACCCCGAGCCACCGTCTCGAAGATCTCCCTGATCGCCCCGTACGACGGCGTCCTCGACCCGCTCTTCGTCGACCGGCTGCTGAACATGCCGACGATCCGCGGACACGTCGGCGCACTCGAGCCCGGCGTCCGCATCCAACGCACCGTCGACCTGCTGACCTCCCCCGGCCGGCTGACACTCGCCGCGGAAGACCCCCGCGAGATCGACCACGACCACGCCGTCATCCGCACCATGGAGACCTCCGGCCTCTACCGGAGCGGCCCGCGATGACCCCCCACACTGTCACCGCGCAAGACACACCCGCGCACCTGCCGTGGAAGCTCCACGAAGCATCCGGCCCGCAATCCCGTCTGCATCAGGTCATCACCGCGGCCCAGGCCCAGGACCGGTGCGCGCTCGGCATGTATCTGCCGGTCGGCTACCCGAACCGAGTCGCCGGCATGGATGCGCTGCACCTGCTGGCACAGTCCGCGGACGTGATCGAGCTGGGCATCCCATACGCCGACGGTGTGCTGGACGGCCCGGTCATCCAGCAGGCATCCCAGACCGCACTCGACGCAGGCTTCCGTATCGAGGACCTCTTCGCCGCGGCCCGCGAACTGTCGTCGAGCTCGCCGGCCGCGCTGGTGACGATGTCGTACTGGCAGCCCCTGCACGCCTATGGGCCGCTGCGTTTCGCGACGGCCGCGGCCGCAGCAGGCATCGACGCCGTCCTCATCCCCGACCTGCCCATCGAGGAGGCGGCACCGTGGACGGCCGCCGCCCGGGCCGCCGGCCTCGGAACTATCCCGCTCGTCTCACACCGCACCCAGCCGGACCGCCTGGCCCGCACCGTCGCCGCAGCCACCGGCATGCTCTATGCGGCCGCTACCGACGGAGTCACCGGAAACCCTCAACCCGTCAGCCCCCGGTTGCCCGGCCTGATCACCCAGCTGCGCAGCCTCACCAGTCTGCCGATCGCCGCAGGGATCGGGATCTCCACACCTGCTCAGGCCCGCACAGCGGCCGCCTGGGCCGACGTCGTGGTCGTCGGCTCCGCCGTCATCCGCCGCATGCAAGCAAGCCCGCGCGCGCAGACCGCTGCCGCGGCCGCCGCCGGACGAGACTTCGCCGCCGCCCTCCACCCCCGCACCCACCACACCACCCGCGAGGCCACCCGATGACGACCCTGTCCGTACGCGAGCTCCGGGGACCGGAGGCCACGGACCTCCTCACAGGGAAGTGGCGGGAGCTCTACGCCGAAGACCACTCGGCTACGCCCTTCCAGTCCTTGCACTGGCTCACAGCATGGGCCCAGCGACTGCCGTACACGGCAACACCGCTGGTCCTCACCGCTGTAAGCCCGACCGGACGGATCGTCGCTGCCCTGCCCCTGACCCGACACGAGGACCGGACGCGTCCGCGGATCTCACCGCTGTCTGCGCCGCACGCACCGTGCCTACGTCCCATCGGCCCGCACGCCAACGATCCGGCTGTCGCTCGCGCCTTCGCCTTCCACCTGCTGCTGGCCGCTGAACAAGAGAGCGCCGAGGTCGCCCTGGAAGCGGTCGACGCGGACAGCCCGCTCGGCCACGCGTTGCACCTCGTCGGCGCAGACATCCCCTGGACCCCCACCAGATCGGCGCGCACCACCATCCTGTTGCCGGTCCGCTACGACACCTTGTCGCCCTCCGTGCAGCGCGAGCACGCTCGCCGCCGACGGACCTGGACACGCCTCGCCACCAACCACACGATCACCTACACCAGCACCCGGCACCTTCAAGCCCTCGCGACAGCGGCCACAGTCTGGGCAGACCTGCAGCGCCGTCACGGCCCGCTGCAGCACAACGCCGGCGCGGGGGACTGGCAGAGCGTCCTGGAGAAGACCGGCGCGGCCACGGCCCGCATCGCCGTACTCAGAGTCGATGACCACGCGATCGCTGCGCAGCTGTGTCTGACCCGCGGCCCCCACTGCTACACCCTTCCCCTCGTCGCCGACCCCGCCCACCGGCATCTGGCACCAGGCCACGCCCTGCTGCGCCACCTCGTCGACGACCTGGCCGCAGACGGAATCCACACCCTGCACCTCGACCCCACCACCAGCCGGCACCACGCGAGCAGAGGCCAGTACGGAGCGGTACGCCCGGACGCGCGGGCCGCGCTGACCCCGGCCCGCTCCGCAGCCGCCTGAAGCACCCGCCAGCAGGACCTGTTCCAGGAGGAGGAACACCCGCATGAACGCCCCGAACCCCGGCAGCGACGACGGCGAATTCGTGCCGCAGTACACGGCACCGGCCTGGTACACCACCGAACCCTGGAACGGCATCGCCGAAACGGACACGCCGATCCCCTGGCACGCCCTGAACACCGATCCAGCCCCGGAGCCCGGCTGTCACATCTGCCAGGCGCACCCGGTCGCGCACACGGAGATCAGATCCCACACCGGGCTGGTCCTGTGGGGCCGGACCCGCACCGTCGCCGAGCCCCTGTGCCGGCAGTGCGGCATCGCCCTGGTCCGCACCATGACAACCAGGACGCTGTGGCAAGGCTGGTGGGGACTGGCAAGCCTCCTCTTCCACACCCCCGTGGCCCTGGCGCAGAACGCCTCCGCCTACCGGAAGTTCAAGGCCCTGCCCGCCTCGGCACCGCCACTCGGAAAGGCATCCCTCACACCGGGAAAGCCCGTGCTGCGCCAGCCGCAGGCGTATGTGGCGCTCATCCCCGCCGCCTGGGCCACGGCGCTCATCATCCACCTCATCACGGGATAGCCCCGGCAACGGAAAAGGGGCGGTCCACGGCCATCAAGGCCGAGCCGCCCCACAGCCGCACGGCCTGGTCGCCACCAGACCGACTGCCGCCCAAACGCCAGCGCGAGGGTCGCACCCCTCCACCAGCAACAACCACAAGACCTTCCGGACCTGACCTTCCAGCCTCGTACTGCCACGAGGCGAACCCCGAGACGGACACCATCATGCCCGACCACACCCCCAGCCGCCACGCCTCCCGGAAACAAGACCGCAGCAGGAACTCCCAGACAACCAAGGAGACTTCGCCGCGTCGCATCGCCGCGTGGCGCTTCGAGCTGATCACGAAGCGGGAAGCCCAGGAGTTGCGGACCACCACGTCACGGCAACTGCGGCGCTCGAGCGACTTCCTCGCAGCGACTCGCTACATGGTGCGCCACCACCCCAAAGCCGGCCCCACGACGATCCGCCTGGCCACCGTCTTCGCCTCGCGCATGCACCGTAGCCAGCACGGCCACGTCCCCTTCAACATCGCCGCGACGGTCCGCGAGCTCGGCCTCAGCCGCCGAACGATCCTCAACCACACCCGTTACCTGCGTGAACTCGGCCTCATCGTCTGGGTCGAGCACGGCTCGAAACGCAACGTCCTACGCACCCGACGCAGCTCCGGCTGGCACCAGGGCGACGGCTACTGCGGCACCGCCACCTTGTACGCGCCTGTCGCCCCTCCGGCCTGGGACCGCCAGCAGGGGCACCGCATACGCGGCCGTGGCTACCGGGCCCGGCTGATCGGCTTCACCGCGGTGGGACGCGAGCGTGCCATCGCGGCTGTACGGCGCAGCGTCCGGGCGAAGCGGAAGGACCGCCGGTGCACCCCTTCTCTTGTGGGTACCTCCGCCCCATCTCGTCAGCAGGTAGTAGCGAGCGTTAAGAAGAACACCGCGCGAGTACGCTTGCCGAACACGCTCGTTCCAGCGCACGGGGCGCTCACACCGGCAGAGTGCCGGGCGGCGATCCTGCTCGCCGAGCGAGTGCAGCGCGAGGTGTGGTGGCTGTTCGATGCGTGTTCCCGCCGCCTCGCCTACGCCCTTCGCCCTCTTATCCAGGCCGGATGGATTTCGGCGCAGCTCGCGGGCGAACTAGCCACCTGGGGCGTCCCCGTCCGTCTGCAAGACGCCGCCGCCTACATCCATCACGAGGTCCGTCGACGCCAGCGTCTCGGAGAGCTCCCGCCCACCCTGGCAGCATTCGCCAACGCGCCCCGAGCGGATGACGGTGCCCGCTACGATGCGATGCTCCACGATCGCGCCCGCCGTACCCCCGCGTGGGAGCGTTACGTCGAGCAGGCGCGCCCTCAGCTCCGTGCCGATCTGGCTGAACAGCGCCAGCGGCGACGCGCGCTGGCTGCAGCTGCCGCACTGGTCTATCGGCCCGTTCTGCGGGAACCTGAGGAGGCCTTCCTCGCATCACTCCCGTCTGACTCGTGGGTCGACGCGCCGACACCTCGGGAGATCTATGCAGCCCGAGCTCACCGACGCACCGCCGACCGGGGGCGGGTGCTGCCGGCCACCGACGATGCGTGGCAGGAGCATCTCCGCGATCACGCGGCAGCCGCGCAGGCATGTGAAATCCTGCGCGCCCAGTGGGCGAGCGAAGCCTTCGACGTGCCCAACGGCGCCGTGGACGGTGGACCGGACGACCCCGGCTGGCGAGATGCGCGCGAATAGACGGGCCCGCGTGTCACTCGAGGTCCTCGTTGCACGCGTTGGCGAGTCCTGGTCAAGCTGCGGCCAGCTTGCTGCGGATCCTGCCGACTCGGCCACGGCGGTGCCGTCCTTCTTCCACGGCTCCAGTTTGGTGGCGAGACCGCGAAGGTAGCCATGGGCCCTGGTCGGGTACACGGTGCCCAGTACCTGCAGGTCGCGCGAGCCGACCTGCAGGTACTGAGGGATCCCAGGCAGAGCAGGTCGTCCCGAAGGAGCTCACAGGAGAATGAGGATGGTGAGCGCCACCCCGCTGGCCGCGATCCCGGCATGGAAGCAGACCCACAGGTTATGCAGCCGAATTTTGTGCAGCCGGGGATAGCGGGCATGGTGCTCGATGCGGGCGGCGGTCCACTCGTCCATGATCCGAACTGTCGGCTCCAGCTGATCCAGCTGGACCCGAAGACGCTGCGCGTAGGTGATGTGCAGCGCGTATCGCTCGTAGTTCTTCGTACTAATTACGGCCCCGAAAATCCCCATACCGACCATGGGCAGGGAGACCAACAGAGTCGAGCGTTGGTCAAGGCCGCGGGTCGCCGCGAAGCCGAGGGTTGCAGCAACCACGAGCAGGATGATGTTGGTCATGGGTGCTTGCTGCGCCTCTGCCTGACGCGCCTGGTTGCGCTGTTCCAGCCAGAATTGCAACAGTATGTCGGCTTTGTCGGCCACGCCCATCTTTCTTCCGGTGAACGCTGCGGCGCGAGGCTTCGCGGCCTGCTAAGCGGCGGCGAGCTCCAGGAGCTCCGGCACACCCTGTTCCTGTCGGTAGGGCTGAAAGCGGGGGAGCAGGTCGTGGACGAGGGTCACGCACCGGGGTGCGCCGATGCGTTGTGCCAGGAGAAGTGATTCGGCCGCGGCGGCCGCGGCGGCCGCGGGTTGCTTGGCGGTGAGGTAACTGGAGGCGCGGTAGGCAAGGAACACGCCGCGGGTTTTGTCGCGGGCGGCGGGCAGGAGGCGTTCGCCTTCGGTGATGAGCTGGTGGGCACGTGTGGTGTCGCCGAGGTCGAGGAGGGCCTGCCCGGTGTCCACGGCGAGGTCGGCGTCCGACATCCACGCGCACCAGGCGGGCCGCTGGGTCCGGGCGTCACTGAGGTGGTGCTCGGCGGCTGCGATGGCCCGCAGGGCGGGGCGTTGTTCGCCCTGCGCGGCGAGGGTGCGGGCAAGGCGCAGCTGCAGCAGGGAACGGGCGGCCGGGTGCCGGGCGCGGGTCAAGGCGCGGGTGAGGATGGCGGCCGCGGTGGCGTGGTCGTCGCGCCAGGCTGCCTGGTAGGCGAGGTCGCCCAGGACGCCGGCGCCCATGTCGTGGTCTGCGGCGGCGTGGGCGCTGTGCAGGCCGGCGACCCAGTACTGCCTGGCCGTGATGTGGTGGCCCAAGTCGAAGCGGTGCCATGCGACGGTCTGGGCAAGGGATGCGGCCAGGGTGTGCAGGCGCAGGCCGACGGCGGGCGTGTAGCGGCAGTGTTCGAGGAGATCGGTCACCGTGGACAGGTGCGCGTCCAGCAGTGCAGCGGTGTGCTGGCGCTGCTCGGTGGGCAGAGCGGCGAGATGCCGGGAGGTGTCTTCCAGGAGGGCGACGAACTCGTCGCCGATGAGTTTGCCGTCGCGGGCGCGGGTGAGGGGGCTGGCGTCGCTGTCGGCCCACTGCGCGGCCAGTACGGTCAGCGCGCTGCCAGAGATCGTCAGGAAGGTGCGGCGTTCCATGGCTGTTCTTAGAGCCTCTCTCAGAGCGGGTACGGAGCTGAAGCTGAAGGGGCCCAGCGGAACCACACCGGTCATAGTTTGCGGGATCCAGCCGGGCCAGTCGTCGCTGCGGACGGTTCTCGCTGGCAGGTCGAGCGCCTCGGCGATGTAGAGCTGCGCCTCCTCGCTGTGTTCCACGCCCCGTTCCCACTTGCGCAGCCGTGCCCGGTCGGTGCCCGAGCGCAGCCCCCGCCGCCCGGCCCCGGCTTTCGCCGCGAGCGCATCCTGTGTCAGGCCGCGGGCCATCCGTGCGACAGCCAGCGGGTGACGGGGCGTCTCTTCCACCCATCCATCAAATCACCCACCGCGCACGGCCGGTGACTGATTGCGGGTGACGGGACTCCTGCGGGACTCCCTCCAACCCGTCGCCACAGCCGAACAGTTGAGCCCATCCTTGTGGAACCGCCCATCAGGCGGCGAACACTCGAAAGGAGGTGCCTGCCATGTCGCAGGCTCAGACGACACAGTCAGCCAGTGACGGAGCACCGCTCGCAGGTCCTGGTGGGCCCGGTACGGCCGACGTCTGGCGCAGAGCGGCTTTGCGGTGCGCGGCGAGTTCGGCCAGCACTTCTTGGCGTTCCCCGGACACCGCCGGCCGGCTGTTGGAGTGCGCCGAACTCAACGCCGCCACGCAAGTCCTGGAGGTAGGACGGGGCTGGGCACGTGTCGGCGGCCGTGGCCGCGTCCGGCTCCCGGATTTGGGCCGTAAAGAGGGATGCACGGCTGCGCGGCATCCTGCAGGACCGGCTGCGGCCCTTCGGGCCGCGGGCGCGGATCACGATCGGTGACGTCCGCGGTGTCGACCTTAACGCGGGGCTGGACGAGGGCAGCGTGTCGGTGTCGATCCTGCCGTTCGACTGGGAACTGTCAGCGGCACTGGCCTCACACGTGTTCGCCACCACCAGAAAGGTGCAGCGCGGACTGGTCGCCGTGCCCCGCCGCACCCTGGAGGACCGCGGCGCGGCCGGCGGCGGCCTGGTCTGGGAGGACGTCGACGGCATCTCCCAGCGGGAGTTCTGGCCGCAGGCTCCGGCATGCTGCGCGTGGTCGCGATGCGGAGGCAGCCATGACCGCGACGCTGGTCGTCACCAACGACTTTCACTCCGCTGTTCTCGAGGGGCGCAGCCTGCTGGAAGGGCTGCGCCGGCGGTGCGCGGCGGGCGCCCTCGTCGTGGACACCGGGGACTTCTTTTTCAGAGCAGCCAGCCCGCGGGCGCTGCGGATCGTCGCCTCGTCCGCGTGCGCGTCGAAGAACCGAAAGGCGGCGAGGTCCCATGCCGGATCACCGGCGAACATGTCACCGAAGTCGATCACGCCCGAGAGCGTCCCGTCCGACACGACGAGACTTGCGGGATGAAGGTCAATGGGACAGTCACCGACGCGCTGGGCCGCCACGGCCTGTCTCACGGCCACGGCTCAGTGGGCCGCACCGTGTCGAAGGCGAGTCCGCTGGAGCTCTCGCCCGTGCCGGGGGCCTTCTCCCTGCGCACCCAGCTGTGCCAGGAGCCGTCGAACCAGCGGGCCAGCACCGGGCGGCGGGTCACGTACGCGCCGTCGCGCGGCACCTCCTCCTCGTGCAGCCACAGTCCGGGGGCGATCAGCCGGCCCTCGGGCCGCGAGTCGAGGCCGGGGCCGGTGAGCGTGGCCAGCCGGAACCGGATCTGGTCGGCTCGGACCGGTTCCGGGACCAGCGGGAACCAGTAGTCCGGTACGACGGTCTGCACGGCGTACGCGGGTAGTTCCCCGGCCACGGACGGCTCGGGAGGTACGCCGCGCGCCCAGCGGTCGCGGCGGTCGACCCGTTCACCGCGGCCATCGGTATAATGGCGCTGAACGGCCCACGCCAGGTTGGCCAGTTCATCGCGGGCCAGGACCACGTGTTCGAGGGGCTGCCCGGTCTGGCCGCGCTCGGTGGGCAGGATCAACAGTCCGGACGCCGCCGGGTGGTCCGGGTCAGGACTGTTCAGGGTGAACATCGACCAGGACGGGTCGTCCCGTCCGGCGCGCCGGACCAGGTGGTGGCGGCCGAACACATCGCGCACCAGCAGCTTGTCCATGATGGTCAGGGACGCGGTCGGCACCTCCAGCGGCACCAGGAACCAGTCGTTGCCGTAGACCGTGGCGAACGAGATCAGGAGCAGGCGGCCGGTGTCGAGGGTGGACACGTCCGCCGCCCCCAGGTCGACCCGTGCGTCCTCCATCTCCCAGAACCGGTCGGCCGGCAGCCCGCCGTAGCGCACGGTCGAGGGCAGACCCTCCTCGCTGAACGCGCGTGGCCGCCCCTGCGGTGCAGCCTCGATGTCGAGGTCGGGGTGCACGTCCAGGCTGTACCAGTCCAGGCCGTCGCCCTGGTACTCCTCGGCGCGCAGCACGCTACCGCCGGTGGACAACTCCGCGGCGTACTCGAGTCGATGCGGGTCGAAGCAGTCCGGGCCGCGCTCCGCCATTTGTGCGTCCCACCAGCGCCGCCAGCGCACGGCCACTTCGCCGAGTCGTGGGTCCGGTCCGCCGTCGAAAGTGCCCGCGTCCAGTGCCGCCGCCACCGACGTCGCGTCGGGCATCCGGCCGTCGAGCAGGCCGATCAGGCTCGCGTCCGCCTCGCCTGCCTGGAGCCGATGGGGGTCCAGCGCCGTGAGGGCGGCGCTGAGCAACCCGGCGTCGTCGGACATACGCAACAGGGCGGCCCCGCCCTCGGCGCGCAGCCGCTCGTCGACCTGGACGGGCTCGTCCTCGATCCGGGTGTCCAGCGGGCCTTGGCCGACTTCATAAGGCACCCAGTCGGTAGCCCCGGCCGGGCGCCAGGCGTCGATGGGCGCGCTGCTGCCGGTCATCCGGACCACCGCTGGAGAGCCCGCGTCCTGCGCAGTGAACTCCCCGAACTGCCACTGCCGGGTGAGCAGCCACAGGGGGTCGTGCACCTTGGCGGCCAGGCCGGACTCGACGTCGGAGGCGCGGTGTCGGGGCTCCAGCCGGAAGGGGCCGTCCGGGTCGGTGCGGGGCCTGTGGGTCTCGATCCTGGCCAGGGCCTGCCCGGTCGCTCCCCGCTGGGAGATCCGGATGCCGGGGAGGAGGGAGCGCAGCAGGGGCAGGTCGTCGCAGTCGACGGCGCGCAGTTTGCCCAGTTCGAGCGTCTCGCGCAGCACCTGCATCAAGCCGTCGGCGGTCCAGCCGCGGCTCAGGTCCGGGGGGACCGCGATGAGCACGCTGTGCGGGGCTTTCGAGTCCGGGCGGTCGTAGTGGAAGGCGACGCCCGTCAGTTCGGTGTGCGCCGTCGGCTCGGGTCCCGGCGGCTGCTCGGAACCGGGGAGGAGTTCGATCCACTCGTCAAGTACGACGCCGGTGACGGCCGCGTTCGGCGTGAGGTCGGCCGGTGCGTGCCAGACCAGGTGAGTGGTGGCGGGCGGGCGCTGCCCGGCGGGGAAGGTGCCGCCGATCCAGGCGTCGCCCTCGGTCGTCGGATGCTGGGCGGCACGCAGCCGTTCCACGCGCCCGGCCCTGGATCCGGCCAGCAGCAACGTCTCGTGCAGAGTGCGCACCGCGGGCCGCACCGCCGCGTTGCGCCGCAGCCAGTCCTCGATGTCGGCGCCCGGAAGGCCGCCGCGCCCCGCCGGTGGCGGGGCCGGGGCGGTGAGTGCGGGCAGCAGCGGGATGTCCGTGCCGAGCACCTCGGACAGTTCCGTCCTGACCCGCGAGAGCCAGGAGTCGGCCGACTCCGGCACGACCGGCTCCGCTGCCAGCTGGCGCACCTTGGCCTCGGCGGGGTGTCCGGCCACCAGTGGGCTCGCGGCGAAGGCGGTGAGGCGGGTGCGCAGTCCCGCCGTGTCGACCGAGCGGCCGCCCGGGTCCTCGGGCAGGTGCGACGGCAGCAACGGCTGCGCGGTGGAAAGCAGGGAGCGGATCCGGGCCGCCCGGCCGCGCAGCCCGCTCCAGCCGGGTCCGGTGAACTCGACGGATGTGTTCGGCGCGACACCCAACGCGCTCCGAACCGCCCCGCGCAGCATGGACGGTTCAGTCGCGGCCGCGTCCAGTACGGTGCTCAGCGCGCTCGACCCGAGGAGGTCGGCGGTGAGTTCGAAGGGGCGGGCGTCCTGCTGCCCGTCGCCGAGTCGCCCGGCGAGTGTCCAGCCGGCCGCCGGGCCGAGCAGATTTGCGACCCAGGCTTCCAGCGCGGGCTGCAGCGCGGCGAGCGGATCGGCGGCCCAGCCGGTCGGCCCGGTCGGTTCGGCCGGGAGCAGCGCGGCCGTTCGGTGCGTCAGGGCGCGGGCCCGGTGCGGGGGGCACAGGACACGGAACGTGTCCGGCACGTCCTCGCTGCGGCCGAGGGTGTCGGCCGTCAGGCCGGCTCGGATCGGGCTGCCGCCCACCAATTCGTGGACACTCTCGGCCAGCACGAGGTCTCCGACCGCGTCCAGCGCGTCGGTGAGGTCGGCCAGCAGCGGGTTCACCGCCGCCCGGTCGCTCTCCGACGCGACCACCGGCGCCCCATCGATGACACTGACCCGGTCGGACGCGTCGGCCCCGGCCCGTGCGAGGGCCATGCCGTCGACGACGTTGCGCGCGGAGACGGCCTCCGCACTGCGCGCCCACAGATCCGCATCCGGGTCCTGGGCCCGCGTCTCGGGCACGACCGGAAGGGGGAACTGCCGGCGGAACCGTTCGACAAGATGGTCCACTTCGGCATCGTGCAGTGCCCGTTCGAACCGGTAGCCCAGCAGCGAGCCCAGGTTCTGCCCCTGCCGTACACCGCCGAGCAGCCAGCGTGCGATACGGGTGCGGCGGGAGGTGAGGTTGACCGCGTAGCTCTCCTCGTCGGGGTTGCCGAGGAAGCCGGAGCGCAGGACGGCGGCCGTGGCCGCGTGGTGCAGTGAGGGGGCGTGGATGTAGCCGTCCTTCCCGGACAGCTCGACGGTCGTCGCCCCGTCGTCCAGCTCGACGTCGAGCTGCTCGCTCGGCTCCGGCGGCCGCAGGTCCTCCACCCAGCCGTAGCAGCCGAACCGGACGCCCTCGGCGCCGGACGCCCGCAACTCGGCCAGACGCTTGGACGCCAGTGAGGTGATCCACGCGTCCAGGCGGTGCGAGTGGACGTCGATGACTTCCAGCAGCAGCTCGGGCAGCCGGGTCACCGGTACGGCGGCGAGGGCCCGCAGTGCTTGCTCAAGCTGGGACAGCGCGCCCGCGGCACCGGCGGCGGCCGCGACGCGTTCTGTGCGCTGGCGCTCGTCGAGGCCCTCCAGCACGTCGGCCACGAGTTGATCCACTTCGCCGGTGACGGCCAGTGCCTGGCGTAGAGGGTCGTCCCCGGGGTCGAGGTCGTCCAGGAAGGTGGACCAGTTGGGCAGGAACAGCAGCGCGTCGAGGACACCGCTCAGGTCCGGTTCGCCGTCCGGCGGGACCACCCCAGGCGTCCCCCCGTCCTCCGGTGGCACACCCTCGCCCTCACCCTCACCTGGCTGGTTCCCCTCGCCCGGCTGTCCCGCCCCCACCGTCTCGTCCACGAGGAGAAGTTCGAAGAACGTGCTGCGCCGAGGCGGGACCTCCCGGCCCGTGGACAGTTCCACCGGCCACTGAAGGTCGTACGCCTCGGCCTCCAGCTCGCCCGCCAGGAAGGCCCGTACCGCACCCAGATAGTCCGCCGTGGCCGTCGCCCGGGCCGGAAACGCCACCGGGTCCGGGGCGAGCCGGGTGACGAACCCCGGGACGCCGGTCGCCTCTTCCAGGCCCCAGCCGAGCGAGGTCCAGCCGTCACCGCTCGTGGTCCAGCGCACCATCCCGTCCGGCGGCAGACCGGGCAGGCCCAGCGGCGCAGGAGGCTGATCACGGGGCGTCTTCGGCACGGCGAACGCCGGCCCGTCCATCCGGCGCATGGCCAGGCCGGTGGCCACGGGCAGCCGCAGCAACGCATTTACCGCGACCTGGTCCACCGGCTTGCCCGGTTCGACACGCGGGACGACGAGCTCCTCCTCACCTGTCTCCTGACTTACTGTCATGTCCAGCGCCGCCCGCCAGCGTTCCCGCAGTTGCATCAGCCAGGGCGCGATCACGCCGTCCACGTCGTCGACGCGTCCGGCCCGCCAGTCGTCCAGCGCGGTGACGGGCAGGACCCCGTACGGCTGGCGGCCGACGCGCAGCATCGGCAGCGGCCCGCGGCCGCGGACGTGCGCGGCGAGGTGCTCGCGGACCGCGCGCCAGGGCCCCTCGGAGGCGACCCCGCTCGCCTCTTTGGTGCCCAGGTCGATCGTCGTCAGCGCGGCCTCAGCGAAGCCTTTGCCTAGCGTGGGCCAGGTGAGCAGGGTCAGCGCGGCGACCGCCGACGGGTCGGTGTCGGCGGCGCCGGAGCAGCCGCGCAGGAACCCGGCGTCAGGCAGGCCGAGCGCGGCCGCCAGTGCGTCGGCCACCGGCCGTTCCCCCGCCTCGGGGTCGGGATCGGGGCCCGGAGGGGCGGGAGCCGAGGACCAGCCGGAGCGGGCGCGCGGAGTGTTGTTGGTGGAGGTGCCTGAGGGCAACAGGCCGAGCCCGCTGCCGAACCGGTGGCCGTGCAGCAGGTCGCGCAGCCGGGCCGCGCCGTCCGCGGGGGCGTCGTCGCGCACGCCGACCACCAGCAACTGGTCCAGGTTCTCGGTGTTCTCGGGCGGGAAAACCAGCTCGACGCCCATGCCCGCCTTGACTGCTTCGAACCAGTCGGTCTCCCAGCCCTCATCCTCGGAGCGCAGCAGGCCGATCGGCAGCGGGTCCGGCACCGGACGGCCCAGTTGGTCCACCACCACCTGGCCGTCGAACAGCCCGAGAAAACGCCAGCGCTTGGGCATGCACGCCATACGCGGCCGATGCTCCCGCGGGTCGTCCGGACGCACGGCAGGCGCCGGAGCGCCGGGGCGGCAGGCGCGGACCGCCCAGGAGGCGCGGGCCGGGCGCAGCTCGGTGAGCACCTTCTGCCAGGCTTCCGGGCCCGGATTCTGCCAATACGCGGTTCCGGCGGCGGCCTCGGCGGGGGTAAGTTCGGGGTCGAATCGGGGGAGCAGGATGTCGTCCGGGTAAATCCTCACGCGCAGGGTGTTGGGCTCCCACCAGATGGTCTCCACCCGCACCGGGAGCAGCGCGATGGGCGCGGTGTTGTCGTCGGGGAACAGCGCCTGCCCCTCGCCCAGGGCGCGGGTCAACTCCTCCTGCGCCTCGACCACCAGGCCCTTCGTCTCGTCGGCCGTGCGCCGAAGGTCCGGGAGGGCCGCCTCGGCCTCGGCGAGCAGCTGGGCGCTGGGAATCGGGTCCAGGACGGGATCGGGGAGACCGGCCTGGATGTGCGCCTGCAGGCGCCGCACCACGGCCTCCTTCTCCTCGGCGAGAGCCCGCGCGGTGTCCGCGGCGGTGCGTGCCTGGTCCAGCTGTGCGCGGGCGGCGAACGTGTCGGTCATGTCCCCACTGCTCCTTTCCTCGACACGGTGGTCAGCCGCTCAGCAACGTGGTGGCCCGGAAGGCCAGTTGGAAGGGCTGTTGGAAGGCAATGCGGGCCATGTCGGCCGCGTCCCGGGCCCAGACCGGTGGGTCGGGTGGGGACAGCCGGGTCGGCGCGTCGGGCGCCTGGCCGAGCTGGACACATGAAGCGGGTGCCACGTGGATGCCGTCCCAGGTGAGGTCGGCCCAGGTCCTCATCTCGGCGGGCTGGTCACCGGAGTCGAACCCGAACTGGGTGCCGCGCATCGGTTCGCGGAACACGAAGAACCATTCCTCGGCGCGGGCCCGTTCCTCGTCGAGGCCGGGGAACAGGTAGAGCACGGTGGACTCGTCCAACGCCAGCGCAGTGGCCTGCACGCCGTCGAAGGCCGGCGGCAGCTTGCCGTTCACTCCCCGAACGGCGAGCAGGGCGGTGCCGGGGAAGCGGCGCAGCAACTGGCCGCGCACAAGCAGCGCCAGATCGCCCTTGCCACCGGTGCGCAACTGGCTGCCCAGCGGGGCGTCCGGCGGCCACAGCGCGATCTCCTCGACGTCGGCACTGTCGCCCGGCCAGAACCGGGCGAACGGGGTGCCGCGCTGGTCGGTGGGGAACTCCCGCCACAGCAGCTCGCGGTTGAACTCGTGGTTCAGCCCGACCAGCAGCGCGGCGATGAACTCGGGGTTGGTCTCCAGGAGGGTGACGGTGTCCGGCGGCAGCGCGCCGATGCCGGGCAGCGCCCATTCCGGCCAGCGGGCCAGCAGTTCCCCGGCGATCGGCACGGTGAACTTCGGATGGGCCATGATCGGCCGGAGCGGGCGGTCGTCCTCCGCGCGCTCTGCCCAGACGTCGGCGGGGACACGGTCGGCCATCCGCAGCACCTGCAGCCGCATGGGGCTGAGCCCGGCGCGTAGTTCGCCCGGCAGGCCGGCTTCCGGGGACGCCTCGTCGCCGATCATGCCCAGGCCCTTCAGCTTCTGCGTGAGGAACGGCTCGGCGGCGACCACCTCGCCGTTCGTGCCGCGCCGGGCGCGGCGGGCCAGCGCGCCGTTGGCGCGGGTCAGCCGGACGAACGAGGTACTTGCCGTGCCGGCCGGCACGTCGTGGGCCAAGGCCAGCATGGCGGCCAGCGTGGTCGGCTCCGCGTCCGGCTGTGTGGCGGACACCGGCACGCGCCCGCTCACCGGGGCCATGACGGTGACCAGGTCGGCGGGTCCCAGCGGGTCGAGATGCTTGTGCTGGGCCCGCTCTGCGGCGACGGCCGCCAGCTCGCTCGCCGCCAGCAGCCGGTTGGCCTGCCGAATCTCGCCGACCTGTTCCCAGGCCCGGGCCATCAGGAACTCCTGCTCCAGCTGCACGTAGCGGCAGCCGAGCGCGGCGGCGACCCGTCGGCGGACCTCCAGGTTGAGGTTGCTCATCCAGGCGCCGGGCTCGGCGGGCACGGTCTGTTCGCCGGTGTGGTGGCTGCCGTAGAGGGGCGGGGCGACGGCGATGACGTCCGGGTCCGCGGCGTCCTCGTCGGCCGCCGCCACGATCTCGGCGCGGTGCAGGGCCGGTGCGTCGACCCGTTCGCGGAGCAGGGCGCGGAAGCGGTCCTGGGCGGCGGGGTCGGACCAGGTCTCGGGCGCCGCCGTGCCGGGCGCCCGCAGTGCGCCGTCCGTAGCGACGGTGGCCGGACCGGCGGGGGCCTCGGCGGGCCAGGGGTGGCTGACGTCGATGACCCGGGTGCCGAGTCCGGACTCGGCGGCGGCCTGGAAGCGCAGTCGGCGGGCGAGTTCCTCGAACGTGCCCGCTCGCCCTGTACGGAAGGTCCACCAGTGGTAGACGGGCAGGTCGACAGTGTCCCGGCCCGCGACGGGCCAGGCGCCCGCGGTCGCCGCCGCCCCGGGTGCCGTGTTCAGGCCCGCGTCCCGCCCGGCGGCGGTGACGGGTACCACCGCAGCGATCCATCCGCGGTCGGGGGCTAGCCGGCGCGGGCACAGCAGACGGCCGACGACACCGGCCGAGTGGTCGCGCGCACCCTGTTCGGTGAGCCGCCGGGCGCGCTCGCCGTCGGTGACGTCGTCGGGCAGCCGGGCCTCCACATGGGTCCAGGCCCACCGTTCGGCGAGTGGGGGCAGTGCGGCCACGGGGGCGGTGAGCACGGGCAGTGGGTTCGCGGCGCGCGGCGGGGCCGCCTCGTCTTCGGCCAGCACGATCAGTGCGATCCAGGGTTGCGGGCTGGGTTCGGGCAGTGTCGGTACGGATCCCGGGGACAGCAGCCAGGGCAGGTCGGCGTGCGCCAGCTCGACGCTCGCCATGACGTTCTCCGCGGCGTCGGCCGTGCCGGGCGGCGGCTCCTCCCGCAGCACCATCGACCGGTCGAAGCCCAGTACGTCGCCCGGTCCCACCAGGGACAGGGTCGGTCCCTTTGCCTGCGGCTCCTCGTGGCGGCCTTCGATGTCGCGGGTGAACCGCACCGATGTGGGCAGCGCCTGGCCGTCGGCCGAGGCGCCGGCACCGACGCGCGCCGAGGAGAAGAACCACCGCGTGCTCATGCGTCGCTCCCGACGGGCTCCCGGGGCGTGCCGCGCCCGCTCGGCGCGGTCATCGGCTCAGCTCCCAGCTCTCGACGAGCCGCAGCGTGTCGCGCGGCACCGCGAGTTGTCCGCTCACCGCCCGCCAGACGTCGGAGGTGGCGTCGACCATGGTGACGTCTTCCAGCAGGGGCTTCAGGGAAGCCGCGGCGACCACGCTCAGCGTGGCCGGGCGCAGGCTGACGGCCGCTTCGGAGGTGCGCCACCGCTCCAGCCGTTCGGCGGCGCTGACCGCGTAGACCGCCTCGCGGTGGAAGAACCCCTGCCAGCCGGAGAACTCGCGCTCGGGCAGGGGTGGTTCGTAGCCGGTCTCGTAGCCGTCGTCGACCCGGTGGCCGGTGCCGAGCCGCACGCCGTCGGCGCGCGCCCGCAGCCCGCCCGCGTGACTGACGAAGGCTGGTTCGGTGAGCTGCGCGTCCTCGGTCAGGTCGAAGAACTCGCCAGGCACGAACCGCTCGGGCAGTGAGGGCAGACCGGCGGCGGGCTGGGCCGCGCCGAGGGTCACGTCCTTGATCGTCCAGGTCTGCACGGGTACTGGTCGCCGCTCGAACCGGGAGATCGGCACGCCCAGCGGGACCACACGTTCCTGGACACGCAGGGTGGCGTCTGGGTGAACCAGGCTTCCCTGGATCAGTTTCTCGTTCGCGGCCGTGGTGAACACCAGCGCGGTGCGTTCGGCGGCCGGCCGTTCCGCCGCCCAGGCCTTCGTCTGCGTCAGTTCGGCCGTCAGCACCTCGATCGGATCGCGTCCGGCCTTCTGCTGGACGGCGGGCGGTGAGCCCCAGCGCACGTCGAAGTCCAGCTCGACGTCCCAGAACAGCACCGAGATGCTACCGGTGCCGAACGCGTGCCAGGGGGCCGGGCCCTCCAGTGTGAAGTCAAGGCTGATCCCGGCCAGTCGGCGGCCGAACGCGCGCACCGCCACTCCGGCCCGTACGCGCACGGAGAACGCGAACACCGGGTCGAAGACGAACAGCGCGTCCAGCCCCAGCCAGCCCTGCACGCCGCAGCCCGCGATCGTGGCGTCCAGCTGGACCTGGCCGCCGAACATCACCGCGTTGGTGGTGACGGCGAAGTAGGCCTCCATGCGCAGTCCGAAGCCGTTGCCCGGGGCCAGGTCGACCTGGAGCCGGCTCAGCGCGGGCACACCCGCTGGGCGCGTGTAGCGGGGGTGGAAGCCGCCGGCCGACAGAACGAACTCCGGCTGCAGGCCCCCGCGTACGAGCAGGTAGATCTCGCCGCGCACGGCCAGGCCGACGATCCACGAGCCGGACAGCGACACCAGCAGCTCCACCAGCGGGACGGCCGGCTCGACACGGCCGAGCACACTGGCCTGGAGGCGGATGAGCGGCACGACGGGGTCGGGCAGTCCGACGAGCAGCCGCCCCAGCAGGATCGCGCGTGCCGGTGCGGGCAGTTCGAGGATCAGCGCACCGGACAGCGACACCATCCGGCCGCCCCAGTTGAGGCGGATCATCGGCCCGACCAGGATGCGCCCGGGAGCCACCGGGAACGCCGAGCCGAGAGATCCGATGATCTCCTGGGCGCGTTCCACCGCTCGGTCGGGGAACAGCACGTGGTCGGCGTTGCCGTCGCCGACGAGCTGTTGCAGCGCGGTGACGTCCGCGCGCCGGTTCAGCCCGACCAGGCCGCCGACCGCGTCCAGCGCAAAGCCCAGGCCGATTTGGATGCCGGGGAGCGGGAACTGGGCGGCCAGCAGCACCATGAAGCTGGTGGGCGCCGCCTTGCCATCGGGCGGCCGGAACAGGGCGAGTGCCTGGATGCGCAGCACGCCCAGGTCGAGCGAGATCAGACCCGCGTAGCCCTGGTCGGGGGTGCGCTTGACCACGCCCCCGCCGGAGATGGGCGGCACCTGGAGCTCGGTTCCGATGCCGTCCGGGAACAGCTCACGCAGCCGGCTCGGGTCGAGGCCCGGGCGGGTCGCCGAGGAGAACGTGACGGGCAGGTCGACCCCGGCCCGGTCCAGATGGACGCGCAGCGGCAGGCCCGGCAGCCCGGCACTGGCCGACACGGACAGCGCCAGCCGCGGCTCGCCCCCGTCGGAGGTCAGCTCCAGGGCGGCCCCCCGGCTCGACACGCCAAGGCCGTTCAGCCGTAGCGGCAGGGGGACGCGCAGGGCACCGGTCCCGGCGAAGCGCAAGCCCTCGACCCGGTCAGCCCGCAAGACGACCGGCGCGGGCGGTCCCGACATCGGGCCGGCCCCGCCGGTGCCGAGGAGCCTGGCCAGCGCGGCGGGCAGGACGGCGGCGGTGAACCCCTGCAATTCCAGCTCGAACGCCGCGGGCGTGCCGGGGTCCGAGGTCACGGCTAGCACGATGCCGTCGACGCTCAGCCCCGGCCCGTCGGACATCCCGGCGGTGAGCCGGCCGCTGCGCCGCAGCCGGATCACCGCGGTTCCGCCGGGTGGCGCGGGCGGCAGGCCGGGGCCGAAGGCGGCGTCCCAGCCCTGCCCGGCCGTGACGGTCGCCTCCACGCTCCACGGCCCCCGGGCCGTCTGGGGCAGCGTCAGAGCCGCCTCCGGCGTGACCACCACGTCGAACACCGGCCCGTCGGGGGTCACTCCGAGCACGGCGCGCCCGCCCGCCGCTCCGGACGGGTCGGTCAGCACCAGCGCCACGCCGATCGGCGCGCCGGGCGCTCGCCGCCACCCGTGCAGCCGTACAAGCGACGCGGCGTCCAGGTCGCCGAGCATCTCCCGTATGAGCTCCACCAGCGAGTTCCCGGCGGGCAGCCGGTCGTGCACGTCGAGCAGCCGTCCGGCGAGCACCGTTCCCACGGCCGAAGGGTCCTCGCCGACCTCCGGCAAGGCGCGGACCAGGCCGTCCACGGCGTCCCTGGCCAGCGCTCGCAGTTGGCCGGCGACCTGGTGGAGGAGTTCGTGCGGGTCCATGGCGGCTCATCCCGTATTGGCTTCGCCGTTGTCGATCACCAGCGCGCCGGTCATGGTGCCGACGCCCAGCCAGCGGCCGTCGGGGCTGAACCGAATCGCCAGCACCTCCTCGGTGGGGACGGTGTACAACTCCTTGCCGTTGAGGTTGAACAGCCGTACGAGGTTGTCGATGGAGGCGCTGGCCGCGAGCTTGCCGTTGGGGCTGAACGCCACGTTTGTGACGGCTCCGAGGCCCGGGTCCGGGGCACCGGGGGCCAGCTTGGGCGCCCGGCACTTCTCGACCCCGGTGTCCGCGTCCAGGACCCGGGCGAACCCGTCGGCGCCGCCGACCACTGTCCACTTGCCCTTGGGGTCGAACGCCTGGCAGCGCGGGAAGGTGAGCTGACTGTCGACCTCGTCCGGGGTGGGCCACACCTGCCGGCCGTCCTGCGCCTCGAACATCCGGATGGTGTCGTCGGCCGCGCAGCACAGCACCCTGGTCCCGTCCGGGTCGAACGCGACGGCGAAGACGGCGTTGTGCGGGGTGAGCCGCCCGATCTCGGTACCGGTGGCCAGCTCGTGCACCCGCGCGGACCCGGCGTCCCGGTGGTTTCCGCCGTGGCGTTCGTCGACGGCCAGGGCGACCCGGGTGCCGTCCCGGCTCACGTCCAGACCGGCGATCAGGGGCGGGTCGACGGTGATCCGCTGCTCGATCTCCCCCGAGGCCTGGTCGAGTACGGCGATCAGGGTGTCGGTGGCCGCGATCACCCGCCCGTCCAAGCTGAACCGTACGGTGTTCAAGGATGTGCCCGGGGCGAGCGGTCCTTGCCAGGCTGTCGTGCCGGTCGTGCTGTCCCGCAGGGAGACCTGCTCGAAGTCGGCCACGGCGAGCTTGCCGCCGTCCGGGCTGAAGGCGATTCCCGTGACGCCACCGCCGACCGTCATGTCCCGCGGCGTCCCGATGCCGGTCGGGCGCACCCGCAAAAGGGTGTCGCTGCCACCACTGGCGAAGCGCTTGCCATCGGGGCTGAAGGCGATCGCCTGGCAGGAGCCGTCGTGCTTGACCTCGGGTGCCACGGTACCGGGCTCACTCATGACCGGCTCCTCCTTGTCTCTGACCGACCTCCTGCCCGACCGATCGCAGTGCGACGTCGAACGTCGCCGCTCCGCGGCCCACGGTCACGGGACCTCGGCGCCGGGACAAGACCGTCCGGGTTGCCGAAGGGCTGCTCCACCGGGAAGGCCACATTGCCGCGCACCGACGTGTCGCTCACCTGGCCGACGGCCTGGTGCGCCCGGGAATCACCGGCGAGTTGGAGGGGGGTTCCTCGTTCATGGGACTCGTCCAGGTCTGCGCGGAACGGGTCGGCGGGGTTCGACGTGGCCGTCCGTCCTCGACGTGGCCGTCGGCGGACTCCGCTGACTCCGCTTGGCCCGAGTCGCGTCGTGGCGGGGTGTCGGCGCCCCGTCCCGTACGGTTGCCCGTTCACGTCGAGCTCACCTCGGATGTCCTGCCGGTGATCGCCGAACGCGAGAATGGACATGACTGGTGTCGGCGAACATTGCGCGCATCTCGCGACGCGCCGCTTGCAGCGCACATCCGGCTGCGCGTGCTTGCTACAACTCACCAGCCTAGTCGGATTTTCGACGCTCGCCACATCGGCCGAGGCCACTCGATCACGTCGTCGATCGGGCCGGGGGAATCCCGCCCGGATGAGCGCCGGCCATCTACCGGCTCTCCGATCGGCAGGGGCAACCAGGGTGTACCTTCTCCTCCTTCATGTCCTGATTCGGACAACTGCCCCCAGGGGGCAGTTGTTGCGGGTCGGTCGCAGCGGACGTACGTCGGGCCCCTCGCAGGGGCGGCGCAGCACCGCGCAACTGTCGCATGGCGCGGGCCGCCGAGTGATGCGAGCATGGTGGTGCTGTGCGCCGCTCCGCGCATTCTGCGAGGAGGAATGGCCCTGGCTAAGCGTCTTGGCGCTTGCTGCGACGGCGGGTTGAACTTCGCCGATCAGCCCAGCAGGACCGACGTCGCCGCGGTCGCCCAGCCGTGCTCCCCGGGTACCGCGGGGCCTGCCTCCCGCCCGTGTCGGGGCCGGGGCGAGGGCGCCGCGCCGAAGGGTGTCGATTGCGCCCCGTGACACCACGGTGGCCTCGGCCGCCGGATGCCGGAGTGTTCGGACGCCCGCCTCGACCTCGGTGAAGGAGATCCGGGATGCTCACTTCCGCACTGTTCGCCGGCGATCCGCTGCTCGAAGCGATCGCGCAGGACCAGGACCGTATTTCGCGGACCGAACACCGAACCGATCCGGCCGTGCAGAAGGTGCAGATCGCGCTGCTCGGCTGGGATCCGGACTGCCTGCCCCAATTCGGGGCCGACGGCGACTACGGCGACGAAACCGCCGGTGCGGTGGCCCGGTTCAAGGTCGAAGTGCTCGGCGTTCCCCCGGCCGAGGTGATCGACGACGTCGGCCCCCTGACGGTCCTGAAGCTGGACGAGATGCGGGCGGAGGCCGAACGCCCGCCCGCGGAGAGCGTCACGCCCGAGGACTGGCTGCTGACCGACGCCGAGATGGGCGCGTTCCGCTCTCCCGCCTTCACCGTGGACAACCTGGTCCTGTTCTTCGTTGACGCTGAGGCGTACTACACCACCCTGTCCTCACAGCTGGACGTCCTGGCGGCTGGGGACCAGGTGCTGCTGGCCGGCTGGCGGTTCTCGCCCGAGCAGATGCTGACCCCGGCGGTTCCGGGCTCACCGGGATACCTCGACCGGCTCCTCAAGCTTCGTGCCGACGGCGTCGAGGTACGCGCGCTTCTGTACGGCTCGCAGTTCTCCACGCTTCCCGTGCGCAGGCCCAGGGTTCCGACCCTGCCGTCCAAGGACAATTTCGACTTCCGCACCGGGCTGGTCGACGCGGGGGCCCAGGCGATCCTCGACGCCCGGGTGGGCGATTTCGGCTCCCACCATCAGAAGTGCGCGGTGGTACAAGGTGCCGCCGAGGGTGCGTGCGCATTCGTCGGCGGGATCGACGTCTGCCTCGACCGCTGGGACAACGCCGCTCACGTCGATCCGCCCATACGGCAACGGGAGCCGGACTTCCTGGGGATGCAGATCTCCCTGCCCGGCTGGCACGACGTGCAGTGCGCGGTGTTCGGGCCCGCCGTCGGCCAGATCTGGCAGAACCTGGTCCAACGCTGGAACGATCCCACCCGGCCCAGCCGCATCGACGCCACGCCCGTGCCGATCTCTCCGACGTCGCAACCCGGACCGCCGACCACCCAGGGGACTCAGGCAGTGCAGGTGCTGCGCACCCTCACCTGCAAGGGGGTCTACTCCTTCCTGCCCGGCGGCGAGTTCACCGTCACGGCCGCCTACCGGAAGGCCATACGCCGGGCGCGGCACTACATATACGTCGAGGACCAGTATCTCTGGCCCTCGCCCCTCGTCGACGACCTGCGGGACGCCGCCGGCCGGGGCGTCCAGGTCATCCTCGTGACCGCACGCGACTTCGACGCGCCGGGGCTAAAGGACGTCCACAAGGCGCTGCGCACCGAGGCCATCCAGCGCATCGCCTCCGCCGCTCCCGCGAACGTCCACTGCTTCCATCTGGAGCAGTCGGCGACGACGCGCCAGATCTATGTCCACGCGAAGCTGATGATCGTCGACGACCAGTACGCCGCCGCGGGGAGCGCCAACCTGAACTTCCGCTCGCACACCACGGATTCGGAACTGCATCTAGGCGTCTTCGACACGGACCTGACCGACGGCAGCGTGGGCGGCACCCCGCACCGGTCCGGGGTGTCCATCCGGGAGCTGCGCACGCAGATCTGGGGCGAACACCTCAATGAGGACCCGTCGCTGCACGAGGACCCGCTGGTAGGTCTCGGCCGCATGCCCACGGCGGGCGGCAAGTCCGGCCATCTGGTCCACTTCCCCGTTCCCGCGCAGGTTCCCGCCGTGGAGTGGCGAGAGGTGCTGCGGGAGCTGCTGCGCTCGATCCAAGAGATGGAGAACTGGCAGCTGCTGGCACCGTTGGTGCTCGGTCCCCTCGCCCTGCCCGTCGAGATGGTGCCGGGCCTGGACCTCGGCACCGTCGCGGATCTCATTCCCGACCCCGAGGGCTTCCTGCGCAGGCTCCTCAACCCCAACACCGTGTGCTGAGCCGCACCTCGATTCGGCCGGGCGCTCAGGCGCCGAGCACGGTGAAGCCGCGACCGGAGAGCTGGGCGGCGAGCGCGGACACCGTGTCCGGGTCGTCGAACGCCCCGTTCTCGACCAGGCCCGATGCCGACTGGAACTCGCTGACTTTGCCCTGCGTGAGGGGGCCGTCCACGCCGTCCTGCGAGAGCGGTTTGAAGGCTAGGGCAAGAAGTGCCCCTTGCACGCCGAACACGTCCGACACGCCCAGCGCGATCGGCTCGATCGGCAGGCCGCGGTCCTCGACGTCGCGGGCCAGCAGGAAGTGAGCCCGGTCGAGCATGTTGCGGATCCTGATCGTGCTGACATCCGGGGTGAAGTGGCACTCGTCCGCGGCGCCCGCCCAGTTCCGGTCCTGCACGTGGCTCTGAAACTTGGGAAACCGGAACTTCGAGCCCATCGCCCAGCACATGCTCAGCGTGGCCAGCTGCGCGTTGGCCGGCCAAGAGGCGAAACCGCCGAACCCGTCGCGGGAGGTGAGCACCGACTCCATCTCGTCGAGCTTTGCGAAGACATGGCGGTCGATCTCCTGGTCGTCCACGTGCAGGCGCGTGAACGGTTTGAATTTGCCGTGCAGCCCGAGGGGCGCGAGTTCCAGATGCGATTTCACCGTGTCCCAGTCGGTGGCGACATCCTCGGACGTCGCCTCAGTGTCCACGTCGTTGACCAGCCAGCGAAGCCTGTTGGCGGCGACCAGGGAGGTGGCGCGCTCCTCCGCGGTCGGTGCGGAGTTGTCCTGGGCGGACTCGTCGATCTTGTTGCCTATTCCGGTGCTCACGTATCCCTTGACGTCCAGGTACATGAAGTCGACGCGCCCTTCGAGGGGATCGTTGAAGGTGATCCAGTAGTCGCGAACGCTTTGGTGCATGATGCTGCCTTCCTGCCTCTGCCTGCGGACGCCCGGGAAGCCTCCGGGCCGACCAGGGCGACGGTTCGGTGCCAGGTCCCTCGTCCGGCAGGGAGGACTGCCACAACCGCCACGGCGACCAGCGACGGGGTCGAACCTGCTGCGCCCGGCGAACCGTCTGCCGGAACGTGCGCCACCGACGAGAAGCGGGCCGCTGACGGCTGCCACTGGTGAGCCGACAGCCGCCTACTGGTGTGCCAGTGCCCTGAGCGGGACGCGGACAATGATCTCTCTGACGCCGGTGCCCAACCCGGAAACGATCGCGCTGCCCAGCCAAGCGGCCGTGGGGACCAGGAAGACGGCCCCGATCGCCAGGACGGCCAGGGCTGTCGCCACGCTCGCGGCGTAGTCCTCAGCGCCGGTCGTGATCCTCAACTGCACCTGGAGATCACCGGACACCTGGGCCTCGCCCTGCGTGACGGGGTGTGACTTGAAGACGTGCACGCTCCCGGTGTAGATCACCGCACGTTCCACCGGATCGAACTCGACGCGCAGGAAGGAGGTGTCGTCGCCGATGGTGCCTCCGATCCGGGGGGTGCCGTCGAGACCAGTGCCGATACTGACGGCCGCGAACAGCGAGCCGATCGCCTCCTTGGACTCCGAGCGCAACCGGGAGCAGAGCTGGTCCAGGGCGATTCCGCCAATGGCCCGGGCGCTGCCGGAGGCCACAGCCTCGTCCAGGGCCTTGAACTCGGGGGACACCTCACAGCCCAGGTTGTACGAGTCCTGGCTCCAGGCGACCTTCAACGGCCCGTTCACCCAGAGCTCCATGTGGATGCCGGGGCCGTCCCACGCCGCGACCTGCCCCCGGAGGGTGTAGCTCAGGGACGGCCAGGGGGCGGCGCTCTCGGGCAGCTCGAATACCTCGTAGGTCGAGACGGCGAGCAGCAGGGGAGTGCCCGCTTCGGCTGGGGCGCTGCCCGGATCGACCAGTTCCATCAGGCGGGTCCAGGTGCCCGCGCCCACATCCACCCGGGCGTCGGCGATGAGTCCGTCCTGCACCGTCTGGAAGTTCCGGATGGCCTTGCAGAGTTCGTCCGAGGCCTGGCCGTCCTCGATCGGCGGGAGCGTGTCCAGTGACGTCCCGCCGGCCGGCAGACCGACCGCGTCGAGGAGTTCGGCGACCTGCTGCTGATCGGAGGCGTGGTTGGGGCACTGGGTGCCCTCGTTCGTCAGGCCGACCGCTTCGCGTAGTCCCCAGGGCATGGCAGTTTCCTTCCCGGCTTCTCGTCTCGTACGGCCGACTCCACCGAAGAGCCGGTGTCAGGCGTCCTCAAAGAGCAGGTCCTCGGGGGGATGCGTCATACCTACGGTCTGGCCGTTCGCGGTCTCCACGACACGGTGGAGGCCGAGACACCGATCGCCCGTGGACAGGATGGAGAAGCGGTCCCCGACGCCCGCCAGAAAGGCCGGGAAGCAGGGCAGCGGCATGGTGCCGAGCTGAAGGTAGTCCACCAGCCGGCGGAACAGCTTGGGGAGAAGTACGACGTCGTCCGTCAACGAGGCCAGGCCGGTGATCTTCGCTCCGGTCGTGGTGACGTCGCTCGGCCACAGGCCCCGTCCCGCATCTCGGGCCTCCTTGGCCACGGTGGCCATCTCCGCCCGCAAGCTGGTGAACAGGCTGCGGTAGAACATCGGGTACACCAACCCCTCGGTGAGCAGGCGGTGGTTGACCGTCGTCCTCAACACGGTCGCGTCGACGTCGATCTCCAGGCCACTGGTCCCTGGGGGTGTTCCGCGCCCCGCCAGGGCGATGCAGCGGCCGTGGACATCGGTACCGCGGGTAAGGACGAACCCGGGAACCGTGTCCGGGGTGGTGGCGGTCACGCCCTCGTCCGGACCGCGCTGGACATCGGTGAAACCCAGCCAGCCCAACAACTCGTCGCGTGCGGCGTGAGCGGACTGCAGCGGCTGATGGACACGGTTCGCGCCGTAGTGCGTCTCGAGTGCGTCGATCGCGTCCAGCCGCAGTTTCGCGCGGCCCGTCACGCTGTGCTCGACGGCGCGGCCCAGCCCGCCGCCGACCAGGCTCCACTCCGCGGGGTCGTCGGCCGTGAAATGGACCGTGTCTCCGTCCGGCTGCGAGCCCTTGATGTCGTAGAAGCCCTTGATGAGCAGCATGGGCATGGCGATTCCTCCGCGGATTCAACGGTGCATGTCTGCAGATGGCTGTAGCCGTAGCCCCACCCGTACGGCTCGTCCAGCTCGTCGACCTCTGTTTCGAACGGTGTGCCTCCATGACTCATTCGCATCACTGCGGGAGCACGGTCACCAGTTGGGAGGCATGTCGGACCCGAAACGACCACCGGCCGGGCGCTTTTCGAAGTGCAGGTGGGGTCCGGTCGCATTCCCGGTCGAGCCCACTTTGGCGATCTGTTGCCCAGCCTGGATGGAACCACTGGTGACGTCCCGCTCGGAGAGGTGGCAGTACCAGTAGTCGAAACCGCCTGATCTCAGCACGAGGTAGTTGCCGAAGCTGCCGTCCTGCCCGGCGCGAACGGTGCCGCTGAGGACGGCGACACAGGGCGTACCCTTCGGGGCGGCGTAGTCCGCACCCGTGTGGTAACCCAGACTCCAATGGGGTCCCTTTTTGTGGTAGGAAGTTGTGACTGCGTGTCCTGGTACGGGAGCGGGGACGTGACGACCCCCGCCACTCGTCGCCGGGACGTGGAGCCGGTCCCAGGACTGCTGGCCGGGTGTGCCGTCGGCGTCACTCGCCGAGAAGCCGAGCTTGCGCTGCCAGGCGGCGTAGGACTGGCGGTCGGCGTCGGTCCACTCGGAGCCTGGGCCCGTCCGGTACTTCCCGCACCCTTCCTCGACGAGGCGCTTCCCCATAGCGGTGACGACCGGGCTGTGCTGACCTTTATGGAAGAACGCCGCTCCAGGGAACGGCACTTGTGCAGGCATGGCGCTCTCCTCAATAGGGATGGGGGGGTAGGTGCGGATTTGCCTGCTGGACCCTCGAGATGTCTCCGTATCTCCGCCAGATGTAATTGATGGCAGCTGCGATGTTCGCAACCGGGTCATAGATCCGGTTTGTCGTACCTGCCTGATGATTGCTGGCGAAGGTGTCGGGAATCACTTGGGTGTACCCGCGGGAGCAGTTGAGTCTCGCTCCGTCCGCCTGCCGCGGCCCCGTGGCGTTCACATCGCTCTGGTTCACCGCGTTCGCATTGAACCGCGATTCTCGCTCTATGAGAGTGAGCAGGTTCGCATCATTGCTCACCCCGGTCACCCATTTCTTCGGGGCGTCCGTCCGCTCGCATGCCTTCAATGCGAAAGTACGGGCAGTGTCCTTGTCTTTGCCGATCCCGGAATTCCTTGTGTACAGGACTGCGCTCTTGGCGACAGACCCGGGATGCTGACAATCCACATGGAACCCGGCTCTGGCACCGAGTTTCGTCAAAGATGAGCAGCCGGGGCATCCGTCCGCATCCGATCCGTTGAAGCCGATGGACCGTTGCCAGGCCGCGTAGGCGGACTTGGTCTGCGGGCCAAACAAGCCCGTGGCTCCGTCAGGGATGCTGAAACCAGCTGCGATCAGTGCGCTCTGCAGGGCCTTCACGTCGTTGTTCGTCTTGCCGAACCGCACGTTCGAAAGGGAGACCATCGCGCCCCTCCTCCGCCGGAAGATCGGTTCCGGCCAGCCACAGCACGGCGCCCACAGACGGGGCACTCCGCGCGAGATATTCTTTCTCCAGGCCGTTATTGCGCTCCAATTCCAGCGTGCGCCTGCCGGACATATCCTGCAAATGGAGCAACGTGTGTCGTGAGCCCTGCCGGCTGCCGTCAGACGTTGGGGACGTGAAGTCTGTCCCAACTTGACCGGCCGGGGATGCCGTTGGCGTCACTGCCGGCAAAGCCCAGCTTCCGTTGCCAGGCGGCGTAGGACCTTGCGTCACCTGCCCCCCACACCTCGATGTCGCCGCTGGACTGGTACCGGTCGCAGCCCTCGGCTACGAGCCGACGGTGCATCGCGGCGATGATCGGCGATTTTCGTCCGTCCAGAAAAAAGGACGACCCGGGAAACGGTTTGAACGTCGGACGGACAGCGGGCCCCCCGCCCGGCACGCTCGGCTGTCCCGGCACGAACGCGGGCCAGGACCCGGGGTCGACGTGGTTGTTCTCCGGGACATGGGCGTGCGCGTACCAGCCGCCCTGGGACCTCCAGACGCCCGGTGAGCGGACCGAAGTGAAACCGGTCGGAGGACCCATGGGCCAGGTGTCGGGCACACCCCAGGAGCGGACCCATGTGTTGAGTTCCCTCCAGCCCTTGCAAGGGGTGTCGGTAAGCCTGGTGAATATACGGCCGTTGACACGACAGTGCGGGAAAAACAGAGCTTCGATCTGGATGACGACTTCGCCTGCGCGGTTGGTGCGGGTGCCTCCGGGCCGATCGTCGAGCGATTTGCTGCGGGAGGAGGCGGGGAAGAACTGGGCGAACGCGCCGGTGAAGGGATCCCACAGGAGATGCGGCGCCATGCCTTTTCCGCCGAGGGTGAAGAAGCTCTTGAGGTTGTCGAAGGGCACGAGATCCTCCGGTGCTTCCGCGGAGGCGTTCCTGTCCGCCGTAATATGCGCAATGGCTTTCGCCGGGAACGCCGGATCACACGGCGCATGATCGCCAAGGTCCACCATGACGGCCCCCTGCATCCATATATCGGGCATGTCTCCAGAGTGCCGAATGTGGCCTGGTTCCGCGAACGGGCCAGGACCCCGCTGGGTTCTCCGCTGAGGGGTCCAGCAGTGATTCCTAATGCTGTCTGTCAAGCCGTGAGAGCGGTGGGTGGCACGAGTTCGTAGGTCCGTCCATCGCGGAGGAGGGCCCAGAGGACGTTGACCCGGCGACGGGCCAGGGCGAGGACGGCTTGGATGTGGTGCTTGCCTTCGGCCGCTTGCGTACGTAAAACCGGCGGGACTCATCGCAGTGTCGGATGCTGAACAACGCGGAGATGTAGAAGACGCGTTGGAGGCGGCGCTTGTAGCGCCCTGGCCGGCGGAGGTTGCCGCTGATCTTGCCGGAGTCACGGGGAACAGGTGCGACGCCACCGAAGCCGGCGAGGCGGTCTGCGGTGCCGAAGAGACTCATGTCGCCGCCGGTCGCGGCGAGGAACTCGGCGCCGAGGATGACGCCCAGCCCCGGCATTCTGGTGATCACTTCGAAGTCCCGATGTTCGCGAAACCAGGCCTCGATCTCCTTGTCGAGTTCGGCGACCTGCTGGTTGAGAGCCATCACTTCGCGCGCGAGCGTGTGCACCATCTGGGCGCTGAGTTTCTCGCCGGGCAGTGTGGTGTGCTGGCGCCCGGCAACTTCCAGAGCTGTCTCGGCGAGCCGGTCGGCGCGCAGGACCTTGCGGTTGCGTAGCCAGGTCTCGAGCCGCTTCATGCCGGTCCGGCGGAGGGAAGCCGGGGTCTGGTAGTCGGTCAGCAGTGTGAGTTGGTCCGGTGTTGGTGAGGTCCAGTGCCCGCTCGAGGCCCGGGAAGATTCCGGTGAGCTAGGCTGCTTCGTTTGGATCACCGCGCTGACCAGAGGAAGATGCCTGCGATGTGGAGTCCGGCCAGGTAGATGGTCGCGGTCTTCTCGTAGCGGGTGGCGATGCCCCGCCACTGTTTCAAGCGGTTGATGCAGCGTTCGACGGTGTTTCGCTGCTTGTATGCCGCGCGGTCGAAGGCGGGTGGCCTGCCGCCCCGGCTGCCGCGCCGCAGCCGGTGACCGCGTTGATCGGCTGGAACGGGGATAACCGCCCGGATACCGCGCTTGCGCAGGTGCTCGCGGATCGCGCGGGAGGAGTACGCCTTATCGGCCAGGACCACGTCCGGCCTGGTGCGGGGCCTTCCTCGCCGTCGAGGAACGCGAAGGCGGGCCATGACGTGAGCGAAGGCGGGTGCGTCACCGGCCTGTCCGGCGGTGAGCACGAAGGCCAGGGGCCGGCATTGGGCATCGGAGGCCGGGTGGATCTTTGTGGTCAGTCCGCCGCGGGACCGGCCGATGGCGTGGTCTGCCGGTTCGCCTGCTGGGGCCCCTTTTTGCGGGCCCCGGCCGCGTGTTGGTGTGCGCGCACGATGGTGGAGTCCACCGAGACAGCCCAGTTGAGGTCGTCGTCGGCGTCGGCCTGTGAGACCAGCGCGGTGAACACCCGCTCCCAGGTGCCGTCGATGGCCCACATCCGCAGCCGGTTGTAGACGCCTCGCCAGTTGCTGTACTTCTCCGGGAGGTGGATCCACTGCGATCCCGTCTGGAACTTCCAGGCGATCGCGTCGATCACTTCTCGGTGATCCCGCCACCGGCCACCCCGCCTCGGTGTCCGATCTGGGAGTAACGGCTCGATTCGCGCCCACTGCGCGTCAGTCAACGGCACACACGAACAACGACTGGCGGGGCTGGTTGGAACGGCGTTGCTGTCAGGCGGTCGGTCCAGTGCGGAGTCGCCGCGCGTCCCGCACAAGCGTGTACGAAGCGCTGAGGAAGATCACGGCTCCAGCCACGAGCCAGAGAACCGAGGCCCCAGAGCGGTACTCACGAACGGCAAAGACGAGGAGCATCACGCTGGCAAGGACGCCGAAGGCCGAGATCAGAGCGCTGACGCGGTTAGTCACATGGACATCATCAACGACAACCTCGGCCAGCGGAAGTGATCCAAACGAACCGGCCTAGGCGCGGAGCCGGTTGACGGTGCGGGTGCGGTCGGCGACCAGGTCCGTGCGACGGCCGGTGAGGATTTTGAGGTCGGTGATGGTCTCGTCGCTGGTGCGTAAGGGGTGCAGGTCGCGGCGGATGCGGGCCTGGTCGGCGATGACGGCGGCGTCCTTGGCGTCGGTCTTGCCCTCGCCGCGGTAGCTCTCAGAGGCGAGGTGGATGGCCCGGCCGGAGATGTAGTGCACCGGCTGGTCGTGGTTGAACAGGATCGTGATGGCCAGGGCGGCTCCGCCGTCGGCCAGGTCGATGCCCCAGGTCACCTCGTCTCCCAGAGCCAGGACATCGGCGAGGAGTTCGGGTTCGTCGTTGGCGACGCGTCGGGACAGCAGCCTGCGGCCGCTCTCGTCGATCGCGACGCAACGGTGATGGGTTTTACCTGCGTCGATGCCGGCCCATATCGCGCCCATGTGTGCCTCCGTACGGTGTGCTTCTGGTGCCTCCCGACGGACGACCTCGCTGTCGATTCCCTACTCAGCGATCGTTCGCAATTCCTAATTGGCAGCCGAGTCGTCGTGGGGCACCGGGCAGTCAATCACTGAAAGCCATCAGCGGCAGAGCGTTTTGAACCACACCCGGCACCCCTGGGTGGGTGAACCATACGAGGGGATCACCACCTCCCGCAGAACAACGTAGGGAGCGTTTTGAACCTGCTGGCTGAGCGGCTTACGGGTCGAGTCGTACGGGGTCGACTCGGCGTGAGCGGCCCCTCGTTCGTCGCGCCGCCGACGACAGCGAACCTCCTGTCCGAGATCCAGAGGGACTCGATGTGCGGCCCGTGGAGAGGCATCCGGATGGCGCGGAAGCCCCGGATCAGACGGCCATTGCTGGGAAAAACGAGCCCGTGCGGCATACGGCGCCGCAGAATCGGAGAAACGTCGCCGACTCTAGATTTACGTCGTGTTTGTGTTACTCAGGCTACTCACCTTGGATTCTCCGCAACCGGGTTGCTGGTGCCGTGACGCACACGTGGTTCGCCAGGACTCCTGCGCCGGCAGGCTGAGACTTCGAACGCCTTGCGGCGGCACGGGAGTTCGTGTTTCACGGCCGACGCCGCCCCTCGATCAGGAGACACACGGAAATTGCCCGTTGGCTTCTCGCCGCTCTCTCGGTGACGTGCAGTGGGCCGGTCGGCTGCTGACTGCGAGGGTGCACGCGTACCGTTCGTCGGTCGCGATGGTCACCGGGCAGCGATAGAGTTCACCCGAATGGCCAGTTCTCCGGAAGCTGATCTCATTTATGATCAAAAACGAGATCAGCGGATTGTTCTATACCTGAGAGGCGGTCCCCGGGAGTCGGCAGCGTGCTTCCGTGACCGGACGACGTCGATGGCGTAGAGGAGAAGAGCGTGACGCAGCCGACAGATGACGCGGGTCAGAGCAGGAACAGCGCAGCCGAACGAAGCCTCCAGGCAACCCGCGCCTGGACCGGCCTGTCGGTCATCCTGCTCGGCGACCTGGCGATCACACTCGCTGCGATCTGGGGTGTGAGCAGCACGGACAATGCGCAGACCGTGGCCATTCTCTCCAGCGCCTTCACCGCGGTCAGCACGATGACCACGGCTTACTTCGGCATCAGAGGGATCACCAACACCGCCCAGTCGTCCATTGATGCAGCTCCGCCGCCGCAATCCTAGCCGTTGACGTGACTCAGCCGTATTCACAGTCATGAGCGATCTTCCTGGGCGCAGATCGAGCCTTTACTCCCGGACCGCACGCCGAGGCGACGTAGTCGGTGGCGGGGATCACCGTGAGGTAATCGATGCGATTGCTTCCACGTTCCAGACCGGAATGCGGTCAGGGCTCGTGCAAGTTCCCTGGTTGTGCGGGTGGTTGGGGCGGACAGCAGAGCAGGCACGGACTGAGTGATCATTTGGGTGTCTAAGCCTGATGATCACGAGGTTGCCCGTGCCTGCCGCTGTATCTTCTCCCATCCCCGCCGTGCTGGCGAAGTTGGGTCTCCTTGACGCTGACCAGGTCGCTGACCTGCGACCCTTCCTCGAGTCGGTGCCCGATCCGCGCTCAAGGCGGGGCCGCTGGTACTCGCTGACGGCGATCCTGCTGGTGTGTGCCTGCGCGGCGGTCTCCGGGGCGAGGAGCATCGACGAACTCGCCGAGTGGGGTGAGCGCGCCCCGAACTCACTGCTGGTGGTCATCGGCATCCGCCGTCATCCGCTCGGCTGGCGGCGCACACCGTCACGGACCACGATCGGCCGGGTGCTGGAGGCCGTCGACGGGGATGCCCTGGACCAAGCGGTGGGCGCCTACCTCGCCGACCGGCACCACACAGCCACCAGGCCGCCCGGCCCGCCCGGTCCCGGGCAGCGGCGCGTGATCGCCGTCGACGGCAAGGCGCTCAAGGGCTCGGCCCGCCTCGCCGCTAGGCGCAGACACCTGCTCTCCGCGGTCACCCACCACCGAGCCGTGACCCTCGCTCAGGCCGAGGTCGGCGCGAAGACGAACGAGACCACCCACTTCCGGCCCCTGCTCGAGCCCCTCGACCTGACCGGCACCCTCGTCACCTTCGACGCTCTGCACTCGGTCCAGGCGAACGTCGCCTGGCTGGTCGAGATCAAGAAGGCCCACTACCTGGCAGTGATCAAGACCAATCAGCCGACCGCCCACCGCCAACTCGCCGCACTGCCCTGGCAGGACATCGCCGTCCAGCACACCGCCACCACGAAGGGACACGGCCGCCGTGAATCCCGCTCGATCAAGACCTGCGGCATCGCGGACGAACTCGGCGGCATCGCCTTCCCCCACGCCCGACTGGCCATCCGCGTTCACCGCCGTCGCACACAGACCGGCCACCGGCAGACACGGGAGACGGTCTACGCCGTCACCAGCCTCGACGCCCATCAGACAGCCCCGGCCGAACTGGCCGGCGCAGTCCGAGGCCACTGGTCCGTGGAGGCCCTGCACCATGTCAGAGACGTCACCTTCGCCGAGGACGCCTCCACCGTCCACACGGGAACCGCACCCCGCGCCATGGCGACCTTCCGCAACCTCGCCATCGGCCTGCTGAAAACCCTCGGTGCCGGCAACATCGCCAAGACCACACGGGCGATCCGCGACCAACCAGAGCGAGCACTCCCACTCCTGGGCATCACCAACAACCCGGAACCCCAGGGAACTTGATCAAGCCCTGGAATGCGGTGGGTCCACCTGCCGGAGAAGTCCGGCCAGCAGATCGCGTCGCACAACCGCTGAGCGATCCGTTGCCGTACTGCAGCCGGTCCCACGGCGACTGGTTCACGAACCGCTGCAGGGCCTGCTTGTTCCCGCTCGGCCATCGGCTGGATCGACTTGCGCCAGCCGTCCAGCATCAGCCCCCGCAGATAGCACTCGCCCGCCGCCCTGATCTCGCCGCGTCACCGAAGCGAACAAGGCCGGAGCTCCGGCTAGCCGAGAGTCTCATCGAGTCAAAACGGTCGGAGCTCGAGTTCGCCACGAATGCCAGGCCGGTCGGTGCCTCCAGGCCGTCGCCGAGGAATCGCACCAGGCTCCTGGGGCAACCACCGTCACCACAGCAGCGATCCGCTGGAACGGCTCCGCGGTCAGTTGTCGGAGTTCATTTGTGATAGCGGTGTTCACCGGGCACGCTCGGAAGGATGCCCTGGTGGTTGGCGTGGCTCAGGGGCACACGACGGTCCACGCCTCGACGTCGCCGGCGTCCTTGATCGGCGTGCGCAGCAGGTCCTCGGCACGCTCGTGGCCGACGTCCTCCAGCGCGGGCAGCGTGAGCGGGAAGGCGTCGACTAGTTCGGCGGCGTCCTGCCGGAGCCGCTCCACCTTCGCGAGGTCGGCGCAGAACTGCATGCTCCACTCGATGCCTACCCGGGCGCGGTACATGAGCCAGCCGCGGGATCCCTTGACCCACAGGCCACCGCCGTGGTGCATCTCCCAGCGCTCGGAATTCCTGGCCCCCGTGCCGTCCACGGGCCAGGCCCGTACGGCAGTCGGAATCGTCCATGGCGTCCAGGATCTCGCGGGCTGTCTCTTTGGCAGCCCACAAAGTGTGACGATTCAAAGCGCTTCGGGTGCTCGACGAGGCGGATCCTCCACGGATGGTTCTCCGTTTCGGTGCCGCTCGGCCGGGGTTCGGAGTGACCCATGGCGGACATCCTTGGCTCGGCCTCACGGGCTGGCCACCGGCTCGCGGGGCATCCAGCGTGCGCCGCCGACCGGCCGACCGCGACCTGGGCGGATGACCGTGATCGAGTACAAAGCCCCTGCATGCACGGCAGGTTGACGGTGTGTAGTCCTGAGCGGTGCGACGATCGTGGAAGCCCGACCTGATCGGCGTCGGCAGTGCGGTTGCGGGGCATTCCGGGCAGAGTAGCCTGGAGTTGATGTGGCCCTGCCCGATCTGGAGGTGGGCGATGTTTCTCCGATTTCTGCGGCGTCGTCAGTCGCACCGGCTGGTCCTTCTCGGCAACGGCCGTCTGATCCGGGGCTTCAGCGGCGGACTCTACGACGGTCACGGTTACCTGTCCTGACCCCGTTCACAGTTGAACGTTGGAGGAAGTGCGGTGACAGAGGACACCAATGCCCTGGCAGCCATGGCAAGGAGCCTGTCACCGCACTGCCGTGTCACCGAGATGTCCGACGGGGCGCTGATCGCGGACTGGAAACGGACGCGTTTCCTCGGGATGGCGACGGCGGATCTCCGTAAGTTCGCTGAAGGAACCCCTGAGGAACGCGCCGAGCTCTTCACCGTGCTCCTGCGTGCGGGCTGTGTCCGGGACCGCCCCAAGCAGCACGCCGACGCCGGTGTCGGACCCTGGCTGCGCGGAGTGCACCTGCTGATCCGCACCGTGGGATTCGGGCGGGTCCTGCGGTTGCTGTCCCTGGCCGCCCCGGAATACGCCCGCGCGGACGTGCCCTCCGCGGAGGAGGTCCGACGGCTGAAGCGAGCGGTGCAGGCGCACAGCCGCGGCAGCTGGCTGGTCGACGGCGACTGCAAGTCCGAGGCGGTGACAGCCTTCGTCCTGCTGCGCCGGTCCGGTCTGGAGGCCGTACTCCACGTCGGTGTGCGCGAGCACCCGTTCGCCCTCCACGCCTGGACGGTCTCGGCCGGTCAGTGCATCCCGGACGCCGATCCGCAAGGGCACGCCTTCGACCCCGTGCTCTCGATCGACGGCGGGGGACGGTGACATGGACGCCCTCCGCCTCGAGTGGGCGGCCGGCGCCCCGAAGCTCCGGGCCACCGACGCCATGGCGCGTCATGGACTCGTGACGACGGTCTCCTCGCCGGCCGGCACCGCGGCCGTCGTCGGCTGGGTGGGCTCGGCCCGCGACCGGGTGACGGGCGCGCACGCCCTCCTCGACGCCTACGGCCGGCAGGGAGCGGCCCTGCCGTCACCGCCCGGCGACTACGCGGCCGTACTGGTGTGCCGCGACCGCATTCTCCTGACCCGTGACGAGCAGGCACGCATCCCCCTGTTCTTCAGGGTGTCTGGGGGCCGCGTGAACGCCGTGAGCACGTCCGCCCGAGCCCTGGGCAGCGCCGACGGGCTGGACCCCCGCTACTTCTGCCGGTACCTCACCGGGAACATGGCGCAACCGCACACGGAAATGACCCCGTTCACCGGCGTGCACCGCGTCCTCGGCGGTGAGGTGGTGGAGCTGTCCCTCACCGGGCAGCTGCGCGGTCATACGCCACGCCGCGCCCGCCCCGCCACCGACGCACCCGCGTCGACAGCCGACGGACCCCGCCTCGACGAGGCCGCGCAGGACCTGCGCCTGGCGCTGGAGAACGCCGTCGGACGCCGTATGGGCACCACGACGGCATGCCATGTCTCGGGCGGCACCGACTCCACGGGTGTTGCGCTGCTCGCCGCGCGTTCTCTGGCCACGGGGTCCGGCTGCCCGCGAGAGCTCGTCCTGCTCGCCGGGCGCTTCTCCCAGGGGGAGCTGGCCGCGGAGCAGCCGTACGTCGACCTCGCACTGGCGGAGATCCGCCGGCACACCCCAGCGGTCCGCCCGGTGATCGTCGACGCCGACGACGTGGTCGACTTCGACGACTTCCGCCACCACGCGGGAGACGCGGACGAACCTCATGCGCACGCGTTCCGCGCCCCGTTCTGGAGCAGACTCCACGGCGCAGCCGCGGGACTTGGCTGCGACACCCTCCTGACCGGGTGCGGGGCCGATCCGGTCGCCGACGCCAACCCCTTCGACCTGCACAGGCTCGCCCGCACGGGCCGGCTCCGGCAGATGAGCCGGCAGGCACGCGCCTGGGCCGCAGGGAGCGAACGGGGCCTGCGGGACGTCGTCCACGCCTACGTGGTCCAGCCGACTCTCCCGCTCACGGCCGAACGGATCACCGCACTGTCCTGCGGCGGAACGGTGCTAGGCGGACTCGGCACCTTCGCCCGCCCCCGATGGCTGCGGCCCGGATTCGCACGGGCTTACGGGTTCCGGGAGGCCCGCATCGCGGAGAGCCGCTTCGTCTTCGGGCGCAGACCGGAACAGTCGCTGTACGACGCCGCCAACTACCTCGCCGCCCCCGATCCGCTGTCCTGGCATCGGGCCGGACAAGACGGGTTCTTCCTCTCGCACCCCTTTCTCGACCCCGAGGTCGTGGCCACGATGAGTCGCCTCCCCGCGGCAGCCACGTTCCGGCCGGGCCGTCCGAAGGCCGTTCTCCGTGAGGCCTTGGCGGACCTGCTCCCGGCCCCGATCCGCGCCAGGGCGGTCAAGGTCCCCTTCGACGACCTCTACGCGCGCGGCCTGCGCAGACACGGCGAGGAACTCATCGGCCTGTGCCGCTCCGCCCGGCATCCGCTCATCACGGAGATGTTCGACGTCGAGACGCTGTGCCGGGCTGTGCGGGAGGCGCAGCTCGGCATGGGGGACGCGTACGCCTGGGACCGGATGAACAGCTCGCTCGCGCTGGTGGCCTGGCTGGAGGGGCTCAGCGCTGGTTCTTGATGTCCCACAGGGTCCGCTCGACGGGGCCGGCGACGAGATCGACGAGACCGTACCGGCTCACCAGCTCCCGTTGCTCCTCCCCGGACAACTTGCTGCTGTCATCTTCGTCCTTGCGCGTGATGCTCGACTGCAGGATCGCCCCGTGCGCGCCGAACGTCCAATAGACGTTGACGAAGCGCGGCTCCGTGGTGTTCTCGTCGATCGCGTTGTTCTCGTGCAGCCGGGCAGTGAAGAGGAGAGAGTCGAGGCCGACCTTCTGTTGGTCCTTCACCCATTTCGGGACGTAGCCACCACCCCAGGAGGTCCCCACGAAGTGGAGCGGTGACTCCAGCACGATCTGGTCCTTGCGCGCAAGGCTCGCCGAGGCATAGAAGGCCACCTGGTCATACCGCGTGTCCAAGGGGAGTTCCATCACCATGCGCGTGGCGAAGGCGTCGCCCGGCTCGATCCAGTGTCCGAGCGACATCCAGGGTTTTGCCTCCACCAACTCGCCAGGCTGGTGAATCTCCCTGCGGGAGAGCGGGTTCATCTCCCCCATGGAGTGGGCAAACTGCTCGGCATCGTTTCGCCACTGCTCGCGAAGGCGGTCCTTGGGGCTCAGCGGCACCCGTTCCCCCATGGCGTGGACTTCCGTGCCGAGTACATAGAAACCCACGTCGGCATGGTTCTGGAGCGTGATATCAACAGGTACGGCGAACGCCTTGCGATCCTTGCTCAACACAGCCTTCCCCACGGACAACGTGATGAGAGGCCTGGCCTCACGCCGGTAGGGCAGATAAAGGTTCTGATAGCCGAAATTTGCGACGGCGAGGATCGAGGAGACCAGCAGCGCAGCGGCCACCCGCTTCGGGGCGGGGATCGTGACTGATGTCCGCCACACGACGAAAAGAGCCCATGCCGCCCCCGCCGCGAGTGCGCCTAGAAGCGCTGGGAAGACCACCAGATCGCCGTTCTTCAGCGTCCTGAGCATGAGCAGGGCGTCGGTCAGCAGCGCCAAGAACACACCCATCAGTGCTACGACGCCGGAGTACTGGAAGGTGTGCCCGACCCAGTGGTCCAGGACCGCGCAGGCAGCCAGGAGCGTGGTGAAAGCGACCGCGATGAGGACGGCACCGGTGAGGCGACCGGGGAAGGTCAGGGCATGGGCGAAGTTGCCGAGACCGAACCAGCCCAGCAGCCCCATCGTCCCGAGGAGGACCAGCAGGATTCCTGCCACGCTGAGCTGGGCCCGCCGGGTGTTAAGCGAAGGCCTCAGCACTTTCGGGTGCGAGCCCGCGTGGGGCGTGAGGGAATTCCGCACCCGATCACCTCCTGAGACCGCGACCGCGCCGGGCACGTGTGCCGTGCCGGGACATATGTACACGGCGCGGCCGCGGGGGATCCGCTGCCGTGCCGACGGTTCGTCACCATCGTCCGTGGTGATCCACGGGGGCGCCATCGGACGCCCCCGGACGTGGGACCTCCCCGGCGCTCGCGCGGTTCACCTGATGGGTTTCGCGACCTTGCCGTAGGACCATGGGGGCCTGTGGACATCTCGAAGCGCAGATGCGGCCGCGTGGCGTTGCCCCCACGAGCGCCGTGACCTGTTTGATCGGGCCGAAGGAGAAAACCGTCACGATGTCCTCGTCGGCACCGACCAGCACATCGCGCAGACGGGATCCGAAGGCCTGGGCTGCGTCCTCGATGACGGTGATGCCGCGCTCCTGGAGGCGGTCCAGGATGCTGCTGACGTCGACCGGCCGGCCGCCGTAGAGCACCGGGATCACCGCGCGGGTGTCGGGCGTGAGCGCCTCCAGCACGGCGGCCGGCTCGATGCACAGAGTGCCGGGATCGTGGTCGACGAAGCGAGGCCTGGCCCTCAGCGCGGTGATGGGCTGAATCGTCGCGGCAAACGTCTGAGAGGGCACGATGACGTCGTCGCCCGGCCCGATCCCGCACACGAGCAGCGCCAGCTGGATGCCCATCGTGGCGGAGGACACGGCTACCACGTCCGGCACCGACAGGTACGCGGCGAGCTCCCGTTCGAACAGGTTGGCGCGCGGGCCGTGACCGTATTGCCCGTCGAGGATGGCCTGCGCCGCGGCGTCTGTCTCCGGGCCATGCAGGTAGGGGCGGGCGCTGTATCGGACCGCCGGTGGCGGGACGGTGTCGCTGAGCGTCCTGGAGCCTCCTCATACGCGAGTGCTGCCTGGCGTAGGGCCGTGCAGTCACTGGGTGCGCGCGCATGGAGACGCGGCGTTCTTGTCGGCGTGGGCAACGACGACGTGGGGCCGCGGGGAGTCGGGGTTGCGCAGCAGGGATGCCCACCGGTCCGGATGGTCCCGGTACCACTGAATGGTTGCTGCCAGCCCGTCGTCGAAGTCGTGCTGCGGTAGGTAGCCGAGTGCGGCAGCTTTCTCCCAGTGCATGGCGTAGCGCACGTCGTTCGACGTGCGGTCGGCAATGAACTCCACGCTGTTCCAGTCCGCCCCGCACAGGCGCAGGATGTGCTCGGTGAGCTGCCGGTTGGTCAGATCCGTGCCGCCGCCGAGGTTGTAGACCTCGCCCGGAACGCCACGGCGAAGGACCAGGTCGATCCCGGCGGCGTTGTCGGCGGCGTGCAGCCAGTTGCGGACGCGGCGGCCATCACCGTGTAGCCCGACCGTGGTTCCCTTGATCAGGCTGGTCACGAAACGGGGGATGATCTTCTCCGGGTGCTGGCGGGGCCCGTAGTTGTTGGAGACCGGGTGACGCACACCGGCACGCCGTGGGTCCGGAACGCGGACAGGGCCACCAGGTCACTGGCCGCCTTCGACGCGGCGTACGGAACAGTCGGGCACAGCGGGTCGTCCTCGCCGGCCGCGCCCTTTGCTATCGGGCCGTAGACCTCGTCGGTGGAGACATGGACGAACCGCTCGACCCCGAAGCGGCGGGCAGCGTCCAGAAGCCGTTGGGTGCCCAGGACGTTGACGGTCAGGAAGTGGCCGCCCGCCAGGAACGAGCGGTCCACGTGCGATTCGGCGGCCAGGTACACCACGGTGTCGTGCGCCTCGACAAGCCCGGCCACGAGATCCGGGTCGAGGATGTTGCCCTGCACGAACTCCAGCCGCAGCGACAGGAGCATCTCGCCGAGGTTCTCTCGGCTTCCGGCATAGGTGAGTGCGTCCAGCACCGTCACCCGGTCGTTTGTGGTGTCAAGGACGTGACGCACGTAGTGCGAGCCGATGAATCCCGCGCCGCCTGTGACCAGAATTTTCATGCCGACCTCACTTCGCTGTGGGCTGTCGTCCGCCGACGGCATCCGCCGGCTGGAGCGAGCGGTTGTTCGGGGACCAGCGACCCGCCGGGGAGTGCGCCGGCGGAGGCGCATGAGGGGGCAGACCCTCTCGACCTTCCCCCGCCGCTGCGCAAACCTGATGGGCACCCGGGCCGCACGCCGGTACACCAGCAAACGGTCTGGTCGACAGCGAGGGGACGCACATGGCCGGTGCAACGCACAACCAGGACCTGTCGGCACTCATCAAGGAAGCCGGACTGAGCAACAGAGAGCTGGCCCGGCGCGCCAACCTCCGGGCGAACTGGGCACGTGAGCCAGCCAGTTACACCCATACGAGTGTTGCTGGCTGGACCAGGCGAGGCGTCAGGCCCCGGGATGAAACAGTCCCGTTTGTGGCCGAAGTCCTCAGTGAGTCGCTCGGACGCCCGGTCACAGCCGGGGAGATCGGTCTTGCTCCCCTCCAGGAGGCGCGCCTGCCGCCGGGCGCCACATTCCCCCGCGACCCGACCACCGCTCTACGGGGGATCATCGACCATTGGAGCACCGAGCGCGCCCTCGAAGTCCGTAGAGGCACTCTCGTGGAGCAAAGCCTGCCGCATCGCCAGGCCCGCTCCCACGGCGCCTGCAGTCGGGCGGTCAGCCGACTCACCACAGACGACGGCTCCTCGAGCACCGCGGCGGCCACCTCGTCGACCAGCCCACACGCCCGGGCCTCGTCCAGCCCGATCGGCACTCCGAAATACACCGCCCGCCAAACCGCGGCCGCGCAGGACACGCTGCCCAGCCGGTACAGGGCCATGCCCGGCCAGACGCCCCCCGCCGCCATCGACGACACCAGCTGCACCCCCGCAGCCGCGATGCGGTAATCCGCAGCCAGCAGCGCGTCCAGAGCCAGACCTCCACACGATGCGCCGGCGAGCGCCACGGACAGCGTCGGCATCCGTTCCAGCCGCCGCAGCGCGCCCTCCCACTGCGTCAGCACGCGCATATCCACCGCCGTCACCGCTGAAGGAGCGCCCTGAACGCGCAGCACCAGGACCGTCGCGTCCCCGTCCTCGCATCGATCGCACACGTCGTTGACCGCCTTGGCCTCCATCACCGTCAGCGGTCGTGTCCCGTCGACCATGAGTTCCACCAGCTCGGCGGGCGCCCTCTCCTCAGCCATGCGCTCCCTCATCCCCATCGCCACTGGATCAAGGCCGTCTCGATCGTCGAGCCTGGCCCCATTGCCATCAGCGCCCCGTAGTCGCCCGCCCGGGCGGACCCTTCCTCGACCAGCCGTTCGTAGGAAAACAGCACCGAGCCGCTGGAGAGGTTGCCGTAGTCCCGCAGCACCGCCACGGTGTGCCGCACGTCGTGCCGCGACAGCCGGAGATTCACCCGCACCGCGTCGATCATCTTCCGGCCGCCGGCATGAACGAGCCAGTGCCGCACGGCACTGTGGCGCACACCGACCCCGGAGGGCAGACGATCCACCACCGCCTCCACGTGCGCCCCGATCACGTAAGGGATCTGACAGTCCAGGAAGAAGGAGAACCTGCCCTGAGCGTCATCCCAGTCGTAACGCATCGCGTCGACCGCCGAGGTGATCACCTGGCTGGCCGCCGACAGCAGATAAGGCGCCAGCCCCCCGCCCCGGCCCCTGCCCGCGGCTCCCACTACCGGTGCCGTCAACGCGACGGCTGCCGCGCCGTCACCGAAGAGGCTGTTGACCACCGCTGTTCGCATCGTGGAGTCGAACACGTACGCCGCCGAACACGCTTCCGCGCAGACGAGTACCGCCACCCGACCGGAGTTCGCAACGCACCATGCCCGGGCCGCGGCCAGTCCGTTCATCGCCGCGTTGCACCCCATGCCGACCACATCCAGACGCTGGACGTCGGGAGCCAGATCCATCTCCCGGACCAGCAGGGCAGACAATCCCGGGGTGAGGAAACTTGTCGTCGTCACACAGACGAGGTAGCCGATGTCGACAGGGCGAAGGCACGCCCGGGCCAGGCAGACGCCTACGGCCCGCACCCCCATGTCAACAACGATGCGCCGATGCTTGCGCAGCAGATCTCCCTGGCTCTCTTCCGCCAAACGGCCGTCGGGCCCCCGAGAGGGAAGGGTAGGAACCGGCGCCGGCTCCCGCTCTTGCCGAACAGGGAGCGCACCTTCGGGTCGGAAATACCGAAGAGATCGAGCACGTCGTTCTATGAGTAGGCGTGACCTGCGACCGCCGTGCCAACCGCCGCGACCAGAGGTATCGGAATGCCGTCGTGCCCGAAGGAGCGATCAACCGCGACCATCCATGCCTCCTGCAGGAGAGTGGGCCCACCCACTGCACCGCACGGTGCCGTGGCACCGGAAGGCTCACAGGGGGGCACATACCCGACGCCCAGAGCAGCGTTCGAGGCAGCTACCGGGGAGGTGGAACACCGTGCGGAGCCTCTCCCACGAGAAGATCGTGCAACCCCGCGGTATTCCGATTGCGCCAGATGGCGGGATAAAGTCACGTTCAATAAGGATCTTGTCTGACGGAGGTGCCCGGGATGGAGAACACCGCGCCCGCACGCCGGGGACGTCCCCCGAGCACCCGCAACAGGGG